>JAKALH010000291.1 GCA_021813225.1 Chloroflexota bacterium | reverse complement strand
ATCTGGCTGGGGCCGGGGCGCATCGGCGACTTCAACCAGGTGTTATTCAGACCGATCCAGGTCATCAATCATCATCAGGGACAGTAGATTCGGAATACATCATGTCATTTGACTTCTCAAACAAGGTCGCATTGATCACCGGAAGCGGACGGGGGATCGGCAAAGTTACGGCGCTTCACCTGGCCCGGCAAGGCGCTGACATTGTCATTAATTATCTGCGTAAGAAAACGGCTGCCGAAGAGACCGCGCGCGAAGTCGAAGCGCTGGGGCGCAAAGTGCTGCTCGTTCAGGCCGATCTGGGCGACCCGGAAGATCTAGAGCGGTTGTTCAGGGAAGTTGACACCGCCTTCGGCGGACTCGACATTCTGGTGAATAACGCGGCTTCCGGTTATGCGCGCCCGGTGATGGAGCAGAAGATAAAAGGCTGGGACTGGACGCTCAATATCAACGCGCGCGCGGCGCTGTTTGCCTCGCAGAAGGCCGTGCCGCTGATGCAGAAGCGCGGCGGCGGCGCGATAGTCAATGTCAGCAGCGTCGGCAGTGTGCGCACGCTGCCCGACTACGTCGTCATCGGCGCGTCGAAGAGCGCCCTGGAATCCATCACCCGCTATTGCGCCGTCGAGTTCAGTCCATACAACATTGTCGTCAACGCCGTGTCGCCCGGCATAATCGACACCGATGCGCTGAATTACTTCAGCCTGGGGCGCGATGCCATGGTGCAAGGCGCGGCCGCCCGCACCCCGGCCGGGCGCATCGTAACGCCGCAGGATGTAGCCAATGCCGTCGCTTTCCTGTGCAGCCCCGATGCCTGCATGATACGCGGGCAGGTCATCGTCATCGACGGCGGTTACCTGATTGCGGTAACCTGATGAGCGGCCTTGCCCTGCTTGCCGCCGCAGGCTGTGCCATCGTCGCAGCAATACTCTATGTACTTGCGCGCCGGATACGCACGTCCACGGGGCTGCCTGCGGGGAAGATCATCTACACCGATATCGGGGCGTGGCGCCGCAATGAGCAATCGCTCTATTCAGAGCGGCATCATCTGGCGGGCAAGCCCGACTACCTGGTCCGGCAGGCCGGCCAGATCATACCTGTCGAAGTAAAGTCCGGCAACACCCCTGCCGCCCCGCGTGAAGGCCACGTGCTGCAACTGGCCGCCTACTGCCTGCTGGTTGAGGAGACACTGGGGCAGCGTCCACGCATGGGCATCATCCAGTATCCAGACAGGCAGTTCGAGGTATCGTATACAGATGCGCTGGAGCAGAAGTTACTGGGCGTTCTGGATACGATGCGTCTGGCGATGGATGCTCCAGACGGGCCGCACCGCAACCATGCGGAGCCGCGGCGCTGCCAGCGCTGCGGTCTGCGTGAAAACTGTGAAGAATCTCTAAGCGCACCAGACAGAAATGAAAATGCCTGACGGCGTTGGGCAGTCAGGCATTCGCATCATTCGAGTTGAACTCAAGCGCCGGAAATCAGTTCACCGCCATCCACAACGATGGTCGCGCCGTTAATCCACACCAGGTCGGGGTCGGACAGCGCCCGGATTGTCTTGGCAATATCCGCTGTCGTGGTTATACGGCCGCTGGGATTGCGGCGCTTTGCGCCCTCAACCAGCTTGTCGCTGCCGGGAATCTTGCGTAACGCGGCAGTATCGGTCACGCCGGCCATGATGGTGTTCACCATTACGCCATATCTGGCAAGCTCCAGCGCGAGCTGGCGCGTATGCGACTCGAGCGCAGCCTTGGCTGCGGACACCGCGCCGTAAGTCTCGAACACGGTGACGCTGCCGGCGCTGGTCATGCTGAAGACCCGGCTGCCCTGACCCAGCAGGCCCGCCCGCCAGAGATCCTGCACCCAGTACACCAGGCTGTTCGCCATGACATCTAGCGTCATCTCTACCTGCGCCTGCGTCAACGATTTGGAAGCATCTTCGCCGATGAAAGGCAACAGCGAACCGAAAGCGACGGAGTGCATGACGACATGCAGCGTCTGAGGGCCATCGGGGCTGGCAGCCAGCAGCGCCTTGATTCTGCCTATGGCATCAGCGCGCTTCTCCGCGTTGGCAATGTTCATATTGGTGTAATGGGCCTGCACGCCGTAACCCTGCAGTTCGCTCACCAGCGTCTTGACCGCCTCAAGCGCCGGGCCGCGGTCGAGGTGCAGCCCGATGATATTCACGCCATTGCGCGCCAGTTCCTGCGCGGTTGCAGCGCCGAAACCGCTTGACGCGCCCAGGATCAGTGCCCACTTGCCCTTCAAATCTGCCTGTGACATCGTTAGCTCCTTTTTACTCCGTTTGAAATCCTGTTAATACGCCCGCTATATTCCGGCCAAGCGGCTCAATCGCATATCCGCCTTCCATGATGAACACCGTCGGTCGATTAAGTTGCGCGATCGTTGCGCCGATACACGGAAATGCCGCCTCCGTGAGGGCGAAACCACCGAGCGGGTCATCTGCAAAGGTATCCACCCCCAGTGAAACGACAACATACTCCGGATCGTACGGCGCGATTCTGCCAACTGCCCGGCGCAGCACCTGCAGGTAATCCTCGTCGGCAACGCCTGCCGCCAATGGATAGTTCACAGTATAACCAAGACCTGCTCCGCTGCCTGTTTCATCGGCAGTGCCGAGGTAATAGGGGAATTGCCGGTCTGGATCGCCGTGAATCGACACGAAAAGCACATCAGACCTTTCGTAGAACAGGTCCTGCGAGCCGTTGCCGTGGTGAAAGTCGATATCGAGTAATGCCACACGACCTGCCGTAGATGCCAGCCAGTTGGCAGCGATGGCGGCATTATTCAAAAAGCAATAGCCGCCGCACAGGTCGGCATGGGCATGATGGCCGGGCGGTCGGCAAAGGGCAAACGCCGCGCCACCTTCCAGACTTACCGTGTGTGCTGCGGTCAGGGCGCATTGAGCCGAATCATATGCTGCTTCCCAGGTTCCGGCGACGATGATTGCAGTGAGGTCGAATGCGTAATATCCGGCCAGGGCGGAGAGCTTCGTCGGCCTGTGCAGCATTCGTCGCACCGGGAACGAGTCCGGGTAGACGCCGGCCGGGATGCCGCCATCCGCCACCCAGCGCTCGTAAGCATGCTGGAGGTATTCGATGTAATCGGGCGAATGCAGGGCTGTGATAGGCCCAAGGCCATAGTCGTCCGGCGCAACGACGGGGCCGATCTGGCCGGCCGTCAGCGCCTCCAGCACAATCGTCGCGCGCTCCGGAGTCTCCTGGAACTTTTTCAACTCGCCTTCGAAGAACTCCAGTGCAGGGTGATGCCTGCTGTGACGAGTGGAGTAGACGATCTGCATGTCAGCGGTGCCATCTCAGAGCAAAATCAAACTCCGCCTCATTTCCTGCCGTTCTGCAGGATGCCGGTTCCCGGTTGATGCAGATGGCAATCGCCGCAGCCGACCGCCGGATTCAACACCTCGGTCAGTTTCTGCGTGCAGACTGCATAGACCTGCACCTGCTCGCGCAGGCCCAGTAAGGACTTGTGCACTTTCCCCTCCAGTGCCAGGTTCGGGCAGGCGTTCTGTCTCAGAATATCCGGCACCGGGCACGATGAACACAGGCTGGGTTTCCACCGCCCGGCGCTGGGGTTGCGCTCGAGCAACCGGCACTCCTGTTTTTGCCGTCCCCGGTGGTAATCCTCGTAGTAGTAGCGGCATTCTTTACCTGCTGGTGTTTTCATGATTGGCATCACTCAGCCAGCGATTACTGTGGCCCGATCTTTACCGGCTGGGGCCTGCGTGGCAGGCGCAACTGCATGGCTACCAGCATCCCGTAGGCGATGGTTGCCGTGCTCAGGCCCGTGTATGCGGAATACATGCCGCCTTCGTCGAGTTCATTATCCTGGTCCGCGCGTCCATACCATCGCCTGCGTTTGAGGTGATAGCTGCCGCGCCAACTGCCGTCCCATGCGCCGGACTCACCCCAGCATTGCACATCGGCCAGGAAAGAAGCCAGGCGCTCCGCCGCATCGCGGTAATTGGTATTGCCGTTTGCCAGGTAGGCTTCCTGCAGCGCCATCATGGCGTACCCGTTCGTGTAGACCATATCGGTCATGTCAGGGTCATTCTGCAGGGATGCCTCGCGAGAACTGTCGTCGCAGTTGCGTATCGCACCGCCTGAATCCTGCCAGCTCATGAGACGTGCCGCCAGATAAGACATACCGTTCCAGATGGCGAAGTCCTGGGTATAACGCGCGGCGAATGCATATGCCCGCACCGCAGCAGCCAGGTCCGATGACGGCGGCCGCCAGCCCTCGGTGCCGGCCAGCTCATACATTGTCTTCACTCGCCAGTCCTCGGTGAGTTGCTGCGAGATCCAGGCCATCGCCTTATAACCCACATCGCGGAATTTCACATCATTCAAAAGGACCGCGCCATACCACAGCGCATTGGAGGCCCACGCAACATAGTCGACGCCTTTCAGGACAGGCATATCGCCCTCATCATTCAGCGAGAATGACCCGTCAGGCGCCTGGATGCGCGCGAAGTAGTTCAGCGTTGCTTCGGCAGCATGGGCATAGCTTGACTCGCCGGTCTGCCGGTAGAACCACAGCAGTATCTCGGCGACCTTGCCGTTGTCGTTGGGGAACGCAAAAACGCTGCTCTCCGGGCTGCCGATATCTTCCTCGTCCGGTGCGACCATCACGAATTTATAGAATGGGAACGAGCCGGCAAACCAGCCGTCGGCT
>JAKALH010000290.1 GCA_021813225.1 Chloroflexota bacterium | reverse complement strand
GGTGATGTCGGTAAAGCTCTGCGTGGTATCGGCCTTCGTCGTGCATAGAATCGGCCAGTTCTGGCTTCCCGGCACGACTTCGAGGCATCCGTTCTCCTCGTCGCACGGGTCCGCAGCCATCCAGGCTGCCATACACGTGCCGGGTTGCGCGCGCAGATAGTACTGGTCCTGGTGCAGCGCCTGGCCGCGCGCGCCTGCTGGTTTGAAATAGAACATGGTTTGAACGGCGTATGGCTCGCGCCCGAGCAGCGCCGTCATCACCGCATTCAACCGGCTGTCGATCATCCACTTCAGGCTGGCTTCATCCCAGCGATGCATATGGATCATCCGCGGATACTTCTTGAGGGGGTCGGCGCTCTGCAGATCGACGCCGGAAAAATCGCCCGGGCGGCTCTCCTGACGCAACTCCATGAAGTGCTGTTTGTAAAACGAAACCTCTGCATCCGAGAAGAGTGCCTTCACGAGCAGGTACCCGTTCTCATCATAGAGCGCCTTCTGCTGCGCGTTGATTGTATACATCACCACTCCTTGTCCCACAAACTGACAACCCGGCTTAACGCCGATCTTACCCCAATATCTCGCCAGCCGTATTCAACGAGCGTTGCCTGTCAAGTACCGAGTACAGTTGGGCGGCGCTGGTGACAGGCTCCGTGGCTGGTTCGGTTTCTGAGAGCGAAATCAGAAATGCATCCGTCTGCTGGCCGCCCAGGCCGCCATGGACGCCGATCAGGTTTTCAAACGAAGCAACGGTGTCATTTTCAAACATCGAACTGTTCAATATCAGGTCGCCGGAGTTGGCGTATTGAGCGAGTCGCAGTATTTGATCCGCGCGTACTTGCGGATTGCCGTACTGTTGCAGGGGGTCACTGCCGGTAATGGCGCCTGTATTCAGATTACGCGCGCCGTCTCTGCCCATGGCAATTACTTCGCCGTCATCGGTATATCCAGCCACGATACCGATACCCTCATGAGCAATCAGGCCCTGCAGCAGGTTGGGATGCAGGCGATCGATGTCACCCAAAGTTAATTTCCCCTCAAACGAGGCGAAGTACAGATTTGCCAGGTTGCCAGATGGACAAACGATGATGTGGGATTTGGGCGATACTTCGCCTGCGGTGACATTGACTCGCCGCGCCAGTTGGCGTGTAGCCTGCCGGATTGCGGCGCGTCGGAAAGCCGATTTCGGTTGAGTTGACAGTTGATCCGCCACAGCATTCAATTCCTGTATCAGTGCGGCCGAGTAGGTCAGTTTGTCTTCTCCGGGGGCGGTTTCCTCGACAAAAATATCTTTACTGGTCAACTGGTCAACCAGATCGCGCAACGTCATGTGGTAGCGCTGCCTGAAGGTGGCGCCGAAAGACTGCCCGTGATCCGACAATAAATAAAGCTGATACGGACGTGACGAAAGGTGCACGGTGGCCTGCAGGATGTGACGGAGGTGTTTGTCCAGCCCGATCAGCGTTCTTAACGCATCATGCGAATCCGGGCCGGCATGGTGCGCAACCTGGTCATAACCCATGAAGGTTGTGTATATCGCCGGCACACCTCTGAATATCTCGAGCATGACGACATAGGCGGACAGGTCGCGCAGGAAGATATTCGTGAGAATACGCATGAACACCTGGCCGTTGAAGATTCGGTCAACGCGCGGCTGTTCGTTCCGAAGATGCTGGCGTGCAGTCTCAACCACTTCGACGATAAAGTCGCCGAGCAAACCGGCCAGTGTGCGCGTAAAGGTATACGGATTGAACCAGAAGGCCCCCAGGTCGTCGATTGAGCGAGTTTTGGCTGAATCGCCGGCGCTGCTCAACGTGCTCAGCGTGAGCAGGGACTTGCTGGCATCGCCGCTGATCAGGTTGTTGATCGATGAACCGCCATGCAGGATGCCGCGCCCCGTTCTACACTGCTCGTTGATCATGCCTGCGTCTTCGACGTGGTTCGACACGATCATGCGGCGCGACTGTTTGTCGTACCAGCGGAAGCCGGGAATGTCGGTATTGCGTCCGTACATGATGCCTGCCTGGCAGGCGGAAGTCTGCGACGGCAAACCACAATCCCAGGTGTCCATGCGGTACATGCCGGTGCTGAGCATCGCTTTCACGGTCGGCATATACCCCAGGCCGATGGCAGCCTGCAGTCGCTGCGGAGACAACCCGTCAAGCTGGATAAATACCATGCCCGGTTGGCCGGCTGGCTTTTTCAATGCGCGGCGCACATCGCGTCCGCGCGTCAAGACGTATGTGGAGAACTGGAAGAATGCGAACTCATCGTCGAGGGCTATCAATGCTGTCAGGGCGACATTCATCAGGGAAATTGTCAACGCGCCAACAAGGCCGGTGGGGAAGAACGGCTCGATATCAAATCCTGTCAGTCTGGTCGCCGCAATGCGCAGGATGATGTTGTTAATCAGGATGGCCGCGGCGCCAATCGTGAAGATGTTCAGCGGCAATTGAGCGACGATGATCAGCGGTTGAATCAGCGTGTTGACGATGCTGAGCGTCAACGCGACCAGGATCGACGAAGCGACTACGGCGTGGCGGAACGGGGAAGGGACGGAGAGATCGGGAAATCGAGTATCGAGCAGGAGTAACGCTACAGTCTCCAGCAGCCAGATCAACAGGAAGCGGCCAGCCAGGCGCAACGATACGGCAACTGAAGGTCTCACGCGATAGTTGTCGGATGCGCTTGGATAAGCGCATCCGGCGAAAGAGTGATGCTGACAGCGGTATCACCAGGCATATGCTTCTGGTGCTGCCCCGCCTGGTCCCGGCCAGATTTCGTCCAGCTTCTTCAAGGTTTCTTCGGAAAGCTTCAGATCGAGCGCCCGCAGGCTGCCGGTCATCTGCTCCAGTGTGCGCGGCCCGATAATCGGCGCAGTCACAACCGGATTGTGCAGCAGCCAGGCCAGCGCCACATCAGCGGGCGCCTCGCCGAGCACCTTGCAGTATGCTTCGTATGCTTCCAGCTTCGTACGGTTCTTCTCAACAGCTTTCTGCGCGTTTTCGTTGGCGCGCCGACCTGCGGCTGCTTTTTGCAGCGCCCCGCCCAGCAGACCGCCGGCCAGCGGACTCCAGGGGATCAGCCCTAATCCAAGCGCCTTACAGGCCGGAATGACCTCAAGCTCGATCATGCGGGCGTTCAGGTTATACAGACTCTGTTCGGACACGAGGCCCATGAAGTGGCGTTGCATGGCGATGTAGTTCGCCTGGGTGATATGCCAGCCGGCGAAGTTGCTGCTGCCGACATACAGCACTTTGCCCTGCTGCACCAACTGTTCCATGGCCTGCCAGATCTCCTCCCACGGCACCGAGCGGTCCACATGGTGCATCTGGTAGAGATCGATGTAGTCGGTCTTCAGTCGGCGCAGGCTGGCCTCGACTGCCTGCTTGATGTGAAGCGCCGACAGACCGCGCCCGTTCGGCCACTCCGCCATCTTGTTATAGACCTTGGTTGCCAGCACAACTTTTTCACGCCTGCCGCCGCCTTGTGCAAACCAGCGCCCAACGATCTGCTCTGTCACGCCCTCGCCAAACTTCCATCCATAGACGTTTGCTGTGTCAAAGAAATTGATGTCCAACTCCAATGCTTTGTCCATGATGGCATAGCTGTCTGGCTCTGTCGTCAGCGGCCCGAAATTCATGGTTCCTAAGCACAGGCGACTGACACTGAGACCTGTGCGACCCAAGTTTGTGTATTGCATATAGTCACATTCCCCTATTGGATTTGATATTACAGTTTTGACCCGACGAAACTGGCCAGGTCCGACACGCGGCTGGAATAACCCCACTCGTTGTCGTACCATGCGATGACCTTGACCATGTTCGTGCCGATGCTCATTGTCGACAGCGCGTCGATGATGGATGAGCGCGAATCGCCGCGGAAATCCGAACTCACCAGCGGTTCTTCCGTATAACCCAGGATACCTTTGAGCGAGCCTGCGCTGGCTTCTTTGAAGGCGGCGTTAAGCGCTTTGGCGTCAGCGGGTCTGGCGGTCGTGCAGACAAAATCCACGACCGACACCGTCACCGTTGGAACGCGCAGAGAGAAACCATCGAACTTGCCTTTAAGTTCCGGAATGACCAGGGCTAAAGCCTTGGCGGCGCCGGTCGTCGTCGGGATGATATTCGCGCCGGCAGTGCGCGCACGGCGCATGTCCTTGTGAATGACGTCCAGAATGCGCTGATCGTTCGTGTAGGAGTGCACTGTCGTCATCAGGCCGCGTTCGATGCCGAACAGGTCGTTGACCACTTTGGCGGCGGGCGCCAGGCAATTGGTTGTGCAACTGGCGTTGGAAATGATATTGTGTTTTGCGGGGTCGTATTTCCCTTCGTTGACGCCCAGCACAATCGTGATGTCCTCGCCTTTGGCCGGCGCGCTGATGATGACTTTCTTCACCGTGCCATTGCGATGCGCCTTAGCCTTGTCTGCGTCGGTGAACACACCGGTAGACTCGATGACGATATCGACGCCCAGGTCGCTCCACGGAATCTTCGCCGGATCCTTCTCTGCGAAGACCTTCAGCTTGCCGCCGTTGATGACCAGGTCGCTGCCATCGACAGCTACCGTGCCATCGAATCGCCCGTAGGTCGAGTCGTACTTGAACAGGTGTGCGTTGCTTTGTGCGTCAGTCAGGTCGTTGACCGCAACGACATCCAGTGTATCGGCATGCTGTTCCAGCATCGCCTTCAACACCTGCCGGCCGATGCGGCCAAATCCAT
>JAKALH010000289.1 GCA_021813225.1 Chloroflexota bacterium | reverse complement strand
CAAAGTTTACTGCTCATGATGCGCGGGCACCGGCCCAGTGTGGCATTCGAACCCGCTCAGGATTTGCGGTTTACGACCAGCATATAGGCGCTGGTGATCGTGCCGTCGGGCGAAGTGACGCGGATATCGAAACGGTTGTCGCCCGGCGGCAGGTCGGCGCGGAACGGTTCGCCCGATTCGACCGCTGTGCCGTTGATCGTCAACCGGCTGTACAGACTTGAGGTCGCCGTGGCGATGATTTCGACGGCGCCCGCGCTGTTCTCCAGCGTCGCCATATAGCTGAAGCGGTCGGGCGCAAAGCCCGGGTTCAGCGCGATGCCGCCCACTTGCAGGTTGCTCAAAGTAGCGATTTTTCCGGGCGGCGCGGACAGGGCTGTTTCCGGCATGAGATTGATTGCCGCCCAGTTCGGATCGGCCAGGCGGTCGCCTTCGATAACCTGCCATGCGCCGGCGGGGCGCAGCGAGGGCGTCAATATGCCGGAGCCTTGATCGACTACTTTCTGCGCGGCGCGCTGCAGGCTGTCCAGGTAGGCTTCGCCGTACAGGGGTTCGTCGTTGTGGCCGGTGTAAATCTCCCGCACCCTGCCGCGCACTTTGGCGCGGAAAACCTGCAGGGCTGAGAGAAAAACATCCACCGGCGGCCTGCCCTTCATATGCAACCAGGCGGCATCCACGATGGTGGGACGATTGCTGCCCACGGCATCGCCGGCGAACAGGATGCCATTGGTCTCATCGAGTAAAACCAGTTCCCCATCTGCGTGCCCCGGCACTTCGTACACGACGAGCGTGCGGTCGCCCAGGTCAAAGCGGAAGCCTTCGTGAACTTCCTGGATGCGCCTCAGGTCAATCGCATAGCCGCGTGTATCGACGAAATTCCTGACCATCGGCAGATCGGCGGGGTGCATATACACCCGATGGTCGGCCTGGAACTGCCCCATGGCCGCGATATGGTCGGGATGCCCATGCGTGATGACCACATCCAGAGGCAGATCGCCGGTGAAAGACTGCACGTATCCGCGCAGGTCGCCGTTGCCCATGCCGGTATCGATCAGCAGGGCGCGCCTGCTGCCGGTGATCAGGAACATCTTGTCATCGTCGAAGTCGCTGATCATGCGCACGCCCGGATGGATGGCCTTCGATACGTACACATCGCGGTCGCGCCGGTCGATCGTGTAGTCAAAGCTGGCGATGCCGCTGGCGGCCATGCCATCCTTGATGGCTATAGCGCGAATTGTGTAATACGTTTTCAGCCCTCGATTGCCTTCGTTAAGCGCGTCCAGGAATATCAACTGGTAAGGGTCGAACAGCGCGCTGCCGGCATGCGGCTCGCTGCCGTCGACGGTGTAGTAGATGCGCGCGCCGGGAGTGGGGCAAAGCAGGGTGATGCGCTGGGTCACGCTATATTGACCGGGCGGGGGATAGGCTGTCGGTGCGGCGGCACGGCTGATCGCTGCCGTTTTCTGCTTCCCTTTTACTCCCATCGGGCATCAGTTCCTGTGCAGCCACTGATAGGATTCTGTTGGCGAACCCGCCACTGACCACGTCATGCCCGCGAATGCGGGCATCCAGAGGCCGCGGTAAGCAATAGATTCCCGCTTCCGCGGGAATGACGATATCGTTTTCCGCATCCAGCGTCGGCTCGCGCTCATTTCGCCAACGGAATCCAACACACTTGCGCAGCAGTCGTTACCGCGCAGCCGTCACTCTTGCCAGTTCCGCCACCGCCCGGTCGAGTTGCGAATCCCGGTTCTGGCTGGCTTCGCCTTCGGCGCGCTTCTGGACGATATCCGGCGTCAGCCCGACCCCGTCGATGGCGCGTTTGTTGGGCGTCAACCATTTGGCCGAGGTAATGTGCACCGATGAGCCGTCGCTCAGGTCGTAGATCGACTGCACGGAGCCTTTGCCGTAACTCTGCTCGCCGATCAGTTCTCCGCGCTTGTAATCCTGGATGGCGCCGGCGACGATCTCCGAGGCGCTGGCCGTGTTGCCGTTGATCAGCACCGCCAGCGGCTCCGTGTAGGCGGTCACAGCGGTGACCTTCGTCACGGGGAACGTGGCGTCCGCCCGATTGCGTTTCACTTCATATAAAACCACGCCGTCCTTCAGGAACCGGCTGGCCACATTGACTGCGGCATTGAGTAATCCGCCGCCATTGTCCCGCAGATCCATGAGAAAGGCCTGAGAGCCGGCTTGACGCAGAGCGATGATAGCCTGCTTCACCTCGCCGCCGGTGCGCTCGGTGAACTGGTGGATGGCGATATACCCGATGACCGGGCCGCCCGCGTGCGTGGGGCTGATGATGCGGTAGTCCACCGACGGCACGTCGATGGTCGCGCGGATGACGGTGATGTCCAGGCGCTGCCCGCCGCGCTGCACCGTCAGGCGCACGGGTGTGCCAGGCTCGCCGCGGATTTTCGCCGCCGCAGCGTTGAAGTCCGCTTTATCGGGCAGCAGCATGCCGTCGATGCCGATGAGCATGTCGTTTTTCTGGATGCCGGCTTTCTCGGCGGGTGAACCCTTCTGCGGGTCCATCAGGATGCGCCCGCTGGAATCCAGCATGATGCTGACGCCGATGCCGCCGAACTGCCCGCGCATGTGGTCGCGTTCGATGGCGCGCGGCTGCGGCTCCACGAACACCGTCCAGCGGTCGTTGAGCGTCGCCAGTGCGCCGCGTATCTCGCCGTAGTTGCGCACCGTGTCGCTGGGCACCGTCCCGACGAACGACGCCTGCACATGCCGCCACACCTCATCGAGCAGCAGGTTGGACGATGGCGCGTTCTGCGCCGCAGTGGCGCTTCGCGCGGCCTCGATGCGCGTCAGCGCCGTGCGTCCCAGCCAGCCCGCGCCGAACAGGATGGCGCTCCACAGGGTGCCCGCGATGATCAGGAAGAACCATTTATTTCTATTCATGCCATTCGCTGGTCGGGTGTCACACCCGTAACCACACTTGTATCATCGCAGCCTGGCAGACCTGCCGGTTCATCGGGCTGCTCACTGGCCGCCGCCGATCGCGGGCAGGTAATAGCGGATCGTCAGCCCCCCGCGCGGGTAGGCGACCGTCTGCACCAGACGGTAACCCGGCACCCGGTCGAACTGTGCGACCAGGTCCTGGCGCCACGCATTCTTATCCTTCATATCCGCCGTGTTGTACAGCACGGTCTGCGGGTCCACTCGAATCAGCGTGACCTGCGTGCCGGGGTTGTCGTGCAGCCAGCGCTGCACGCGCTGGATCTGGCTGCCGTCGCCGGGCGGGGCGTCGTACTGGATGTTGCCGTTGGCGAAGGACGCCTGCGTGCGCAGCCGCCACTCGAACAGCGGTGGGCTGAGTTCGCCGAAGGTGCCGATAATCAACACCGGCCGCGCCGGCTGCTGCCAGGCCACAATCTGCCGGCTGGCCTCGCGCAGCGAATCGGCGACGTTCCCGTACCATACCGGCTGCAGGCGCGGGAACCACGCCAACCAACTGGCCGCCGCCCCCGCGAACATCAGCAGCACGAACACCCCCGCCGGCAGCAGCGATTGGAGATTGGTGAATGGAGATTGGAGATTGGCGGATAGAAGCCGGAGACTGGAAGCTGGAAGCCAGAAATACTCCTTCTGCTGCTTCCCGACTTCTGCCCTCTGACTTCTGCCCTCTGCCTTCTGACTTCTGTCCTCTGCCTTCTGACTTCTGACTTCTGATCTCTGTATCCCCATCCCAGTCACCACGCGAAGCGCGTCCGCCGCGCCCAGGCCGGTCAACACCCACAGCGGCGGGAAGAACGGCGCAACGTAGCGGTCTGCCTTCAACTGGTGCATCGTCGCCAGTGTGAAGCCCAGCGCGAAATACAGCGCCAGCACGGTCACGCCGGGATGGCGGATGCGCGCCACCGCATAACCGGCGCCCAGCAAGGCCGCCAGCGCCAGCAGCGGGTGCGGCATCAGCCAGTCCAGCGTGGCGCGCACGTAGAACAGCAGGTTCTCCTGGCTCCAGAAGGGATACCCGGAGTTCTCGTTGACTACGAAGAAGCGGAAGTCCCGCCACTTCACCGCAGTGCTGACGACATCGGTGCCGCCGAAGAACCAGAAGACCAGCCCCAGCAGCACCGGCACATACAGCGCCGCCATGGCGCCGAGATTACGCAGCGAGACCAACCGGCGCAGCCAGCCGCGGCTGCCATCCGCGCGGGCCAGACGCACGCGCTCGCCCAGGTCCACCAGCCCGATAGCCGCCAGCGCGAACGCGGCGTAGTTGTACTTGGTGAGGAACAGAAAAAACAGCGCGCAGCCCGTCAACACGAACCAGCGCGCGCGGCCGGTGCGCAGCGCGCGCAGAAAAACCCAGAACGCCACGAATGACACCAGCGCCACCGGCGTCTCCTGCAGGGCCAGCCCGCCCAGGCTCAGCCAGCCCGGCGCGCTCAACGCGATGAGGCCGGCGGCCAGCCCGGCGGCGGGGGCGTACTCCGGCTTGATCGACCAGGCCACGGGCAGGCTCATCAGCGCGGCCAGCACCAGCGCGATGTAGGAGAAGACGCGCGCCGCGTTGTCGCTCAATCCCAGCACCGCCAGGACGGGCGCCTGCAGGTATGAGAATCCCGGTGGCCACAGCGTCTGGATGTGCGTGTCGCCCCAGAATGCTTTTGCATCCAGCCGCAGCACGTCGCGCAGGATGTAGTAACCCGGCAGGCTGTGTGCAGCCTCGTCGAAGTTCAGCGGTGCAGCCGGCACAATCAGGCGCGTATACACCTCGCGCCCCACCAGCAC
>JAKALH010000288.1 GCA_021813225.1 Chloroflexota bacterium | reverse complement strand
CGGCAAAGTAATTCTCTACACGCAGTCGCGCAATGGCGGGCGCACGTGGAGCAAGCCATTTGCAGCATCGGTGTGGCAGCCCGGCATGTACGAAGTTGACTGGCTGACTGCCGGCGTGAGCGGCGACGAGATTCATCTGGTGTGGGAAGGCAATGAGCGCGTGGCGGCGCTCTACGAGCGCATCTCTCGCGATGGGGGAAGCACGTGGGATGAGCCGCACAGGATACTGACCAGCCTCGTCGGCGAAAATGGCTATGCCGACCTGGTGACCGACAGCGCGGGGCATTTACACCAGCTTGTTGTTAAACGCGGCGACCCGGACAGCCTGACAAACGGGATCTGGTATACGTCCTGGCAGAACAACCGGTGGCTCGATCCGATACTGGCGGGAACTGCGTATGACGCTTTATACAGTATGCTGAATACGATAACAGCGGCGTCGTTGAAGGAGATGTTGCAGGGGACGCTGACTGGGAACGGCCTGCGCTATCAGCGCTCAGTTATTGTCAATGGGAACGAACTGTTCGTGGTTGTCGTTAACGAATGGGACGGCGAGATTTACAGCAGCCACACCGTCCTTTCCGCGCCGCGAATCGAGTCGAAACCTTACCCGGCGGCGCCTGCGGCCACTCTCGCGCCGGCAACCGCTGCTGCGACGTCGGGGTTGCCGACAGCGCTCCCCATCGCCCCGGTAAGCCAGTCTCTATCGGTAAATCGGAATGAAACCGGCGACCCCATCCTGATCAGCAGCCTGGCCGTGATGGCGCTGGTTGCCGTCATACTGGCGCGTATTGTTATTGGACATATAAAAAAATCGTGAGCGATAAAATAATGTCTTCGTCAAGTTTTACATCTAGTACTGCGGTAGCGGGCGATGATATATCCAAGGAACGACGCCTGGCGTCACTCGTGATTCAGCGTTCGCGCGGGTGGGGGGCGTTGGGTTTGCGCGACCTGTGGGAATTCCGCGAACTGGCCTATTTCCTGGTCGTGCGCGAATTGCAGGGGGTGTATCGCCAGACCGCGCTGGGCATGTCGTGGTTATTCATCCGGCCGCTGGTTAACATGGTGCTGTTGACGGTGGTTTTCGGCGGCCTGGTGAAAGTCCCTTCGGATAACGTCCCCTATCCGTTATTCTCGCTCGCCGCGCTGATTCCGTGGGGATACTTCTCAACTGCTGTGATGCGCTCATCGCGCAGCCTGGTCGATAACGCACAGGTTATATCAAAGGTATATTTCCCAAGGCTGATCCTGCCACTCGCAGCGGCGATATCCGGGCTTGTCGATCTGGCAGCGTCCCTTATCATCTTTATGGTAGCCTTTGTCATATACCGCCTGCCATTTCGATGGGAAATGCTGTTACTGCCAGTTCTGGTGTTTCTTGTCCTTGCTTTTGCGCTCGCAGCAGGTCTTTGGCTGGCGGCGCTTTCAGCCAAGTATCGAGATGTATCATTCGCGCTCAATTTTCTGCTTACTGCGCTTATGTATGCATCTCCGGTTATTTATTCTGCCAGCCTGGTGCCATCGTCGCTTCAGTTCGTGTATCAGTTGAACCCAATGACGGGAATTATCCAAGGATTCCGTTGGGCCTTATTAGGCAGTGGAGACGCGCCGAATATCATGTTTTTAGTTTCCGTTGTCATCATTCTACTCGCGCTGGTCAGCGGAGCGTTCATATTCCGGCGCACGGAACGATCAATCGTGGATATTCTATGAGTCACTCGGTCATACAGGTTGAAAAACTCGGGAAGCGCTATCGGATTGGAAAAAGACTGGACAACACGCCGCCTCGCAACAGGGTGCTTCAAGCAATCGGAAATCAATTCAGTTACCTGGTCAAATCATTGTCCGAACCCGCGCCGGACGAATTGATCTGGGCGCTGAAGGACATTTCATTCTCGGTAGATCAATCGGAGGTCATCGGCATCATAGGCCGCAATGGCGCCGGCAAGAGTACGTTGCTCAAGATTCTCTCGCGCATCACTGAGCCAACCGATGGCCGAGTCATTCTGCACGGTCGCGTCGGATCGTTGCTGGAAGTCGGCACGGGCTTTCACCCGGAACTGACCGGAAGGGAGAATGTGTACCTCAGCGGCGCCATCATGGGTATGAAAAGGGCGGAAATCAGACGGAAGTTTGATGAGATTGTGGCTTTCAGCGAGGTCGAAAAATTTATTGATACACCCGTCAAGCGTTACTCCAGCGGCATGTATGTGCGTCTGGCTTTTGGCGTCGCGGCGCATCTGGAACCGGAAATTCTGCTGGTAGACGAGGTTTTGGCGGTGGGCGATGCGGCGTTTCAGCGAAAATGCCTGGGGAAGATGGGAGATGTGGCAAAGCAGGGCAGAACCGTGCTGTTCGTGAGCCATAATCTGGTGGCGGTGCAGAGTCTGTGTAACCGCGCCATCTGGATCGACAGCGGACAACTGAAGGACGCAGGCTCGACGGCGGACGTTATCGCGCAGTACCTTCGCACATCTTACTCGTCTGTTCAGCAGCAGAAATGGGACGACATCTCCGCCGCACCTGGGAACGGCAAAGTGCGCCTGAGGCTGGTCAACATATACCCGGAGGATGAGGCAAAAGCCGGCATCATCGATATGGAAACGCCAATAGCGGTGGAGACTCAGTTCTGGAATCTGGCGCCTAATGCCCGGCTTGGTGTTACGCTGCATCTGTATACCGAGCAGCAGGTGGTTGCGTTTACCACGGCTTCATCCGCCGACGAAAAATGGGGCGGCCAGGAATTGCCGGTTGGCCTATATCGCTCCGTGTGCCACATTCCCGGCAATCTGTTGAACAGCGGGAACTATCGGGTGACATTTCTCATCGTGCAGAACTCCGACACGGTGATCTATCGTCACGATGACATCGTCTCATTCGAGGTTCAGGACCTCAAGCCCAGAATGGGCCAATGGTTTGGCAAAGAGCCCGGCGTCGTGCAGCCATTGTTGAACTGGACTACCGATTTCCTGGGCGCGGGCGCTTCGCTTTAAAGCGGCGGTAATGCCCTTTGATCCAGATTCGTAGACGCCAGACAGGCGATTCACGGCGGTGCCGGCTCATGCCCTGTGCCATCGGGTGACAAGACGCCGGCAAGTATCCCGGTAATTCTGGGGGAGGAGCGGGCTTGGCCAAGATAATCGGGGGTTCGTTTGGCCTGCACATAGAACCGGATGATGGCGCCAGCGCCCCGCCGTTTATGCCTGATGGATGCCTTTGCCTGATAAACGCCCGGTCATGCATACGGCGCGTGATTGAATCGCTGAGGCCTGGTAATGTCTGGTGTCCTTCATATCTGTGCCACACGATCATCGATGCGATACCCCCAGGACATTCAGCACAATTTTACGGCGTAGATTCCGGACTGACGATCAACTCAGCCGACTGGCTGGACTCTGTGCAGCGTGGCGACCTTGTCATTTTCATCGACTACTTCGGGTTTGATTCAGATCCCTTTTTCCTCAAGCGGGCTAAAGAGCGAGACGCTTATGTTCTTGAGGGTGCAAGCCAGGCATTGCTGTCTGCACATGACGGCAGGGACGCAGATTACGTCGTATACAGCCCGCGGAAATTCGTGGGTGTTCCTGATGGCGGCATTGTCACATTCCGTTACGATATGCAGGCGCTTGATGCGGGTAATGATGCGTTTCCAGATAAATGGTGGGTGGAATCGCTGCGCGCTTCAATGATGCGGCGCGAATTTGACCTGTATGACGGGCAGGAGAATTGGTTTGATATGAAGCAAAGGGCGGAATCATCTATGCCGACTGGCAACTATGCCATGAGTCAGTTGAGTCAAGCCCTATTGCGCCATCACTTCAACTATTCGGCGATAGCGCGGCAGCGCAGGCACAACTATCAGACGCTGGCGGACCTGCTGCCCCGATATGCGCTGTTTCCCTGGCTGCCGGAAGGGGTCGTTCCGCTGGGCTTCCCGATTCGGCTGAAAGAGCGCGACAGAATACGGCATGCGCTGTTCAGTCACGGCATCTACCCGCCTGTTCATTGGCCTATACAGGGGATTGTTCCGCACTCCTTCACAGACAGTCATATTCTGGCTCGCGAGATCATGACACTTCCCTGCGACCAGCGATACGGCCACGACGATATGGTATGGATGGCGCATGTTCTGCAGGAGTATTTATGACATCACTGGGTTACGCAAGCCCTGTTTATGCGCAATCCCTGGGGGAGTTCGGAACTCCTCTGGAATTGCCGCGCTGCGGCGGCTGGATTCTGGTGCGGGATATTCCCGGCTACTTCTATCGCGATGCCATGGGCTGCTATCCGCTGTTTGCCTGCCGGGACTGGTCTCAGCTCCCTGATGATTTAGCTGAGCTTGGAAGCGACCTCGTCAGTCTGGCTCTGGTCACCGACCCGTTTGGCGAATACCAGGAAGCGGATCTGCGCAAGTGTTTCGATGTCGTCATACCCTTCAAGCAGCATCTGGTGGCCGACCTGCGACGCCCGATCACTGAGATCGTGTCGCAAAATCACCGTGTGCGGGCGCGTCGCGCGCTCCGAAAACTGACGGTGGAGCAGGTTGGCGAGCCTGTTGGATTTCTTGATGAATGGATCCGCCTTTATGAACTGCTTCGCAGAAAGCATAATATAAACGGTATCAGAGCATTCTCAAGAAATGCTGGCTTTCCTGATTCTAACGGGAAAGACACCATAACAAGCGGTGAGTTGAGCTAAGATCGGAGCATCCGTTAATAGGCGAGGTGCATACCGATGGCGAGTTCGA
>JAKALH010000287.1 GCA_021813225.1 Chloroflexota bacterium | reverse complement strand
CCGCGTGAACCCGCGCCCCTCTCAGGACGCACCGTCCACCGTGGTCTCTCTTCCACTCTTCAGTTGTTAACGTGCCCGCTCCTTCAGCCCGCCGACTCTACTACTTACCCTTCTCCCTGTCAAGCCGCTGGCGCCGGGTTTTCGTATCTGTTGGCAATACCTTTCTCTGAATTCGTGCACCACCGACAGTTTGTCAACAGTAATGACTGTTTTGTCCACGAGGGAGCGCTGTCTTTGGAGGTCCGGCCTGCCAGCAACGTAACTGCTTTGTCAGCTTGAAGGTGTTCCGATGTGTTACCACACCGCGTCGCCAACCCTGCGTCCGAGTCAGCGCCCAATCATTCTAGCCGTAACGGTGATTTTGTCAAGGGCGTCCAAAGCACACAGCAAAATTGGGGCTTGACAAACCGCCTCACAGTCGTTATTCTCTTACCCTAATTACAACTGAATAGGTTAGACCGCGCTCTTATCCAGAGAGGCAGAGGGACCGGCCCTGCGAAGCCTCGACAACCTGAAGTGTCCACTGGACATCTCAAGGTGCCAACTCCGACAGAAAATAACTGGAAGATGAGAGAACGACGACAAAGATGCTTTGTTTGTGCCCTCTTATCAACTTCCTGTGATAAGAGGGCATTTTGTTTTCGTTAGTACGGGCTGCAACCAGCCTGCCCGGGCGATCACGCGCGCATGGCGTCGCAGTTCATCCGTATATTGTTATACACACGGAATAGGAGATTGATCAGTAATGGCAGAAGAGCATAAATTTCATTTCGATACCCTGGCCCTGCACGCCGGCACACAACCGGATCCGACGACCGGTTCCCGCGCGGTGCCGATCTACCAGACGACGTCATACCAGTTCAAGAACACCGAGCACGCCGCAAACCTGTTCGGCCTGCGCGAGTTCGGAAACATCTATACCCGCATCATGAACCCCACCAGCGATGTGGTGGAACAACGCATCGCAGCGCTTGAAGGCGGTGTCGGCGCACTGGTTACTTCGTCGGGACAGGCTGCCGAAACACTGGCGCTGCTCACACTCGCGAAGTCCGGCGATCACATCGTCAGTTCGTCGTCGCTGTATGGCGGCACTTACAACCTGTTCCACTATACTTTCCCGCGCCTGGGTATCGAGACCACCTTCGTCGACCCCTCGGAGCCTGAGAATTTCCGCAAAGCGATTCGGCCCAACACGAAGGCGATCTATGGCGAGACGGTTGGAAATCCCAGGCTCGACATCTTCCCGTTCGAGGCCGTGGCGGCAATCGCGCATGAAAACAGCCTGCCGCTGATCATCGACAACACGACGTCTACCCCGTACCTGGTGCGGCCATTCGAATGGGGCGCGGATATCGTCGTTCACTCGACCACCAAATACATCAGCGGGCACGGCACATCGATCGGCGGCGCGATTGTGGACAGCGGAAAGTTCGACTGGGCAAAAAGCACGCGCCACCCGGAGTTCAACGAGCCGGATCCCAGTTATCATGGCCTGATCTACTCACAGGCGCTGGGGGCGATTGCCTATATCATCAAAGTGCGCGTGCAGTTGCTGCGCGATATCGGCGCGGCGCAATCGCCGTTCAACTCATTCCTGAACGTGCAGGGGCTGGAGACGCTGCCAGTGCGCATGGAGCGCCATATTTCAAACGCTAATGCCGTCGCAGCGCACCTGGCGCAAAGCCCGCATATATCGTGGGTTATCCATCCCAGCCTGCCTGACTATCCTCAAAAGGAGGAGATCAAACGCATCGCGCCAAAGGGTCTGACGGCCCTGATCGGCTTCGGCATCAAAGGCGGGCGCGAGGCCGGGCGCGTTTTTATCGATAGCCTGAAACTGTTTTCGCACGTTGCGAATATCGGCGACGCCAAATCACTGGCGATTCATCCCGCTACGACGACGCACTCGCAGTTGACCGCAGCGGAGCAGGTCAGCACGGGTGTCACCGACGACTTCGTCCGCCTGAGCATCGGCCTGGAAGATGTCCGCGACATCATCTGGGATCTGGATCAGGCGCTTGAGGCGGCGGTGCAGGTCGTAAAATAGACACTGCAATAAGCATCGTGAACCGGATGTATGCATCCGGTTCACCAGCCTGACGGTATGCAGAACATCAAGACCCGCCTCGTGCACGAAGGTGAGCACGGTGAACGCCGGCCCGGCGGAGTTCCAACGGCACTGCCCATCTACACGAGCAGCACCTACATCCATCCTGACACCGCCAGCCTGGATAACGCGTTCAATGCACGCAGCGGCGACAGCCAGTATGTCTATGCGCGGTTTGGGAATCCGAACACGGCTGGCCTGGAAGCAGTGATGACCGCCGCTGAAGGCGGGCGCGGCGCTGTAGCCTGTTCGTCCGGCATGTCGGCCCTGTATCTGGCGCTTCTCGCCGCCGGAACACCGCGAGGTTCGATTGAACCTCATGCGCGGCATATCCTGGCATCACAGGACCTGTACGGCGCTACTCATACGCTACTGCGGGACTTCTTCAGCGCACAGAATGTACCGGTCAGTTACTGCGATCCCACCGACCTGGCAGCGCTGCGGTCTGCTGTACAGTCGCATGAGCCGGATGTCGTGCTCATTGAGTCGATGTCGAACCCGCTCCTCAGAATCGCGGATATTCAAGCCATCGCCGAGATCGTCCATCAGATGGATGCCCGGTTGATCGTCGATGCGACGATGACGACGCCTATTCTGCATCAACCGCTGACACAAGGCGCGGATATCGTCGTTCACAGCGCCACAAAGTACCTGGGCGGCCATGCCGACGTTACGGGCGGCATCGTCGTGGCGGCAAATGGGATGATGGTGGATGTGGCGCAACGCTACGCGCGACTGCTCGGCACCTGCCTGGGACCGTTTGAAGCCAGACTCGTCTCGCGAGGCATCAAGACGCTGGCGCTGCGAGTCAGAGAACAATGCGTTAATGCAGCCCAGATCGCGCAGCGGCTATCGGCTCAGCCTGGTATCTCAAGCGTGATATATCCCGGATTGCCGACTCACCCACAGCACGAGCTTGCAGGCCGGCAGTTTCATGGCCTGTACGGGGCGATGATATCGTTCGAGCTGCGCAATGCCGACCGACAGGCAGTCTTCAGATTCATGGACAACCTCAAACTTATCCTTCCGGCGACCAGCCTGGGGGATATCTACACACTGATCACCTACCCGGCCATATCGTCGCACCGTGACATGAGCGAGGAAACCCGGCATACGCGCGGCATCAACGACAACCTGGTGCGCCTGTCGGTGGGGATTGAGGATGCCGGCGATATCATCGCCGATCTCGACCAGGCGCTGCAAAATAGCTATTGACGCCGTTATCAAACGCAGTAGAATACATGCGACAACTGAATATGGAACCGGAGCTTGGTTAAGCCAGGCTGAGAGGTCGGTTACTCGTGTGAAGCAGAGTTATTCCGACGACGGTGTGACCTGATCCGGATAATGCCGGCGGAGGAAGACAGTAATGATATACAGCCACCTCGGCATGAAGCCGGGTGGCTTTTTTTGTTAGTCGGCGCCGTGTGCAGGTATGGTGCCCGAATATGAAGGAGTAGAAATGTCAGTCAAACGATTCTTCCGAGTGCCGATAGCGGCTGTCGGCATGGCCGCATTATTACTGGCGGCGTGCGGCGCAGCCGCACCCACCAGCACGCCCTCCCCAACAGCGGCGCCGGCTGCCACAAGCGCGCCGACTGCCGCGGCAACGCAGACAGCTACCGCAACAGCGCAGGCCACGGCAGCGTCTACGCCGACCGCCGCGCCTGCTGCGGGCGCGCCGACAGTCCTGACCGTCATGACGCACGACAGTTTCGCAGCCAGCGACAATGTGTTGAAAGCCTTTGAGCAGGCGAACAACGTGAAATTGAACATTCTGAAGAGCGGCGATGCAGGCGCAGCGCTCAATAAGGCAATTCTGGCTAAGGGGAACCCGCTGGCCGATGTGTTTTATGGCGTCGATAACACATTTCTGAGCCGGGCGCTGGATGCAGGTATATACGAACCGTACGCCGTCAGCGGCGTAACGATCCCACCGCAGTTTCAACTGGACACCGCGAATCCTCCACGCGTCACACCGGTCGATTACGGTGATGTCTGCGTCAATTACGACAAAGCCTACTTCGCTCAGAAAAAGCTGGCTGTGCCGCAGACATTGGAAGACCTGGCGAAGCCGGCCTATAAAGGTCTGCTGGTCGTCGAGAATCCGGCGACCTCATCGCCGGGTCTGGCATTCATGCTCGCGAGTGTGGCGCACTTCGGCCCCGATAAGTTTCTGGATTACTGGAAGCAGTTGAAGGCGAACGACGTCAAGGTGGATGACGGCTGGGATACGGCTTACAACACGGATTTCAGCGGCTCAGCCGGAAAGGGGCCGCGTCCGCTCGTGGTCAGCTACGCCTCGTCGCCGCCGGCCGAGGTCGTATTCGCCAAGGAGCCATTGAAGGACTCGCCGATCGGCACAGTGCTGGGCGACGGCGCATGCTTCCGGCAAATCGAGTATGTTGGCGTACTGAAAGGGGCAAAGAACCCCGAACTGGCGCGCAAGTTCATCGACTTCATGCTGAGCGTGCAGTTCCAGGAAGATATGCCTCTGCAGATGTATGTCTTCCCGGTGAATCCGCAGGCGAAACTGCCGGATGTGTTTACGAAGTACGCACAGATTCCCGCCAAGCCCGCGACATTATCGCCTGCCGATATCGCCAAAAACCGTGATCAGTGGATACAGTCGTGGACGGAAACCGTGATGCACTA
>JAKALH010000286.1 GCA_021813225.1 Chloroflexota bacterium | reverse complement strand
TCATCACGGCCGCCTTCAACTTGCTGGTCGAGTGGGATGGCCTTCAGCCGGACGAACATGGTTTTGTGAAACTCTCCATCGCGGAGTTCAGCCTGTGAACGCGGAACCAGCACCATTGGTTATATATAGACAAGGGACTCCGTGTGGAAATGGCCGCACGAGAGCGTACTCTGACCTCCAGCTTCCCTGGGCCTATGAATCACGAGGGATGGGCTGGAAAAGTTCCCTGGTCAGAGGAACCATAAGCCGGAGGCAGGCAAATGATTGCGTATTTTACATCTTCAGGCGATCCTCGGGTTGATGCCATGTTCTCGCCATATATCTGGGGGCCATCCGGCCTGGGAACACTTCTTGAACCATTGAGGCACAAACCTTATGGTGATGATTTGATTCTATTGCTTATCCAGTTTTATGTGGAAGGACAGTTTTCGTACTTCTATTTTCCCAGCCAATTTAAGGTGAAGAATTATTCGACAAAAAACAAAGACATAGCGGTGGTCATTCCTGTAACTCGTTCGGTTTCTCACGAGGCCAGCGAAGAGCAGCGGCGGGAATTCGTGCTGCGGTCCACGTTGGATGCAATCTCTGCTGTCCGCGCTCGATTGGAGAAGCGCAAAGTCAATGTGGATTTCGACAGGTTGGTGAAGGATGTCGAGGAGATAGGCAAGGTGTATCTCGCTTCAAGGCGGGCGTGACCTACAGCTACGCCGATACTTTGCACAAGCACGCGGTCACGTCGCTGTCGGATGGTTCGTCGTTCCAGTACGACGCCAACGGCAACATGACGCAGCGGGTCGAGCATGGTGTCACCAGCACGATTCTGTTGGCGAAATGAGCGCGAGCCGACGCTGGATGCGGAAAACGATATCGTCATTCCCGCGGAAGCGGGAATCTATTGCTTACCGCGGTCTCTGGATGCCCGCATTCGCGGGCATGGCGTGGTCAGTGGCGGATTCGCCAACAGAATCCCAGCACTGGGACATTGAGTGCCGACAACCGGCTGGTCGATGTCCTGTGCAGTATGCAGTTCTTCAACCGTCTAAATCAGCGTATACGACCAGTTCACCGGCTGCCCGTCGCGGTAAGGCATCACCCCGTGGAACTGGCGCGGCTCCGCGCCGAAGACCAGCGGCAGGAAGTAACGGTCGCCCGGCCACAGGTTCGGCGACAGGTCGAGCACGCGCTGCAGCGGCACCCATTCCAGCACCCCCTCGTGGTTCGCCGCCGGCGGCGTACCCTGCCAGCCGGTGATCAGGAAGATGAACGCCAGCCAGTCCTCGCCATTTCTGCCGAAGCCCGGCCAGCTGATCGTCCCGCGCAGTTGCAGTTCGACCGCCTCGATGCCCGCCTCCTCGCGCAACTCGCGGCGCATCCCGCTCACCACGTCCTCGTCGCGTTCCAGCTTGCCGCCCAACCCGTTGTACCTGCCGTAGTGCAGGTCGTCGGGGCGGGCGTTGCGGTGGATCATCAACACCTCGTTGCGGTCTTGCGACAGGATATAACCGAGCGTGGCGATGATCGGTGTGTAGGGCATCGCGGGCGATTATAGAATAAAGCGGGGCATGAGCAGAAAACGCAAGACGCGCGCGGCGCAACCGTCTGGCCCGGTGGAGATCACCGGCAAGACCCTGATCGCGCAGGGCTGGCGGGAAGGCAGGGCGCTGGGCCTGGCAACCGCCGTGGCGCAGCGACTGCGTTCCGGCGGCGCGCCGCGCGCCGCGGTCATGGCGCTGCTGGAACAGGTGCACCGGTCGCCGGCGGATTACCTGGCCGACCCAGTCGCCGGCGAGCTGGCGCGCGCTCTGCTCAAACCTGCGAGGTCTTCTGAGACCTCACAGGTTTCCAGTTCCGGACTGCGCGCCGAGCCGCTGCCCTACCGCGTGTGGGGGGCGCAGGGCATCGACCCCGCCGCACTGGAGCAGATGAACAACTCGATGCGCCTGCCGGTAACCGTAGCCGGCGCGCTGATGCCCGACGCGCACGTGGGCTATGGGCTGCCCATCGGCGGCGTGCTGGCCACCGATGGCGCGGTCGTCCCGTATGCCGTCGGGGTGGACATCGCCTGCCGCATGCGCCTGTCGGTGTTTGATATTTCGCCCATCGTGCTGGCGCAGCAGAAAGACCGCTTCGAGAAGGCCCTGCTCAACAACACGCGCTTCGGCGCAGGCGCGGAATGGAAAAACCCGCAGGATGATGAGGTGCTGGACGACGCGGACTGGGTCGCCACACCGCTGCTGCGCAGCCTGCGCGATAAGGCCGTCCGCCAGCTCGGCACATCGGGCAGCGGCAACCACTTCGTCGACCTGGGCGAATTCAGCCTGGCGCAGGACGACGCGCAGCTTGGCCTGCCGGCCGGCGATTACCTGGCGCTGCTGTCGCACAGCGGCAGCCGCGGCGTGGGCTTCAAGATCGCCGACGCCTACAGCAAAATCGCGCGCGCCAGGCATCCCGAACTGGACAAGGCTACCTCCTGGCTGGGCTGGCTGGACCTGGACAGCGAGGCGGGACAGGAATACTGGCTTTCGATGGAACTGGCCGGACGTTTCGCCGCCGCCAACCATCGCGTGATCCATCGGTTGATTGCGAAGGCGCTGGGGTTGAAGGCCGTCGCCGTGGTGGAAAACCATCACAACTTCGCGTGGTGCGAGCGCCTGCCCGACGGGCGCGAAGTCGTCGTGCACCGCAAGGGGGCGACGCCGGCCGCGCCCGGCGCGCTGGGGGTCATCCCCGGCTCTATGGGCGACCCCGGCTACGTGGTGCGCGGGTTGGGCAACCCGCAGGCATTGAACAGCGCCGCGCACGGCGCAGGCCGCCAGATGAGCCGCAACAAGGCGCTCGAATCCATCACGAAGACGATGCGCGATGCCTACCTGCGCGAGAAAGGCGTGACGCTGCTGGGCGGCGGGCTGGACGAGTCGCCGCAGGCTTACAAGAGCATCCACGAGGTGATCGCCGCACAGGCGGACCTGGTGGATATCGTCGGGCGCTTCAGGCCGCGCATCGTGATGATGAGCGCCGACCCGCGCGACATCTGACGGGGCAGGCCGGTCAATTCGAGCGTCAGGTCGCGCACGGTCAGTTCGTGCGTGGGGTTGCGCACCGCAGAGTAACCGGATACCGCAAACGCCGACACGCCGGGCGCGCGGAGCCGCCCGCCGGCAGCACCGCGTTGATCGCATTGCGGATGCCGACCGCCAGATCGAATTTCGTCGTAAGCGCTTTGGCAGCGCCGATCACGCCGTTATGCCCGGCGGGCGCATTGTCGTCGAAGAGGGCCGCGTCGGTGTAAGTGCCGCCTGTATCTATGCCGAGGAGTATCGCCATCGTTGCCGCTTGCCTTGTGGGTGCATGATTTCGTTGCAGCGGCGATTGTATGTCAAGTGGCGGCGGTGGTACACTCTCCATTAGAAGCTCGCAAACAGGCAACCGGTGAATGTGAAGGCGGACACGGGCTTCAGTCCTGTACTGTGCTGGAATCCATGGACAGAGGTACGTATGAACACGCATCCGAGAAAAGCGTCAGCCGCAGCTTTTCCCAATATTGCTCTCATCAAGTACTGGGGCAATCGCGATCACTCCCTGCGTCTGCCGTCGAACGATTCACTCTCTTTCAACCTCGGCGATCTGCGCACTACGACGACGGTCGAATTCGACCCGCTGCTGGCGCAGGACGAGGTCACCATCAACGGCCACGCGGTCACCAACCAGGCTTTTGAGCGCGTGGCACACCACCTCGACCGCATCGCAGACTTCGTTTGCCGCGAGGCAGCGGAAGACTGCGAAGGGCGCCCGAAGGCGCGCGTCGTCTCGAATAACACGTTCCCGATGGGAGCCGGGATAGCATCGTCGGCATCCGGTTTCGCGGCGCTGACGCTGGCTGCCTGCGCCGCTCTGGGGCTGAAAAAAAGCGAGGCCGAACTCTCCGGGCTGGCGCGGCTGGGCAGCGGGTCGGCCTGCCGCAGCGTGCCGGGCGGTTTCGTGTTGTGGAGCGGCGCTTATGCAACCAGCATCGCGCCGCCGCAGCACTGGCCGCTGATCGACGTGATTGCCGTCGTGGCCGATATCCACAAGGCCGTCGGGTCGACCGAAGGGCACGCACTGGCGGATACCTCGCCGCTGCAGGCCGCGCGCCTGGCCGACGCCCCGCGCCGTCTGGGCCTGTGCGAGCAGGCCATCCGGTCGCGCGATTTCGAACTGCTGGCCGAGGTGATCGAGCAGGACGCGCTGATCATGCACGCCGTCATGATGACATCGCAGCCGTCGGTGATGTACTGGACGCCCGCCACGTTGAGCGTCATCAAGACGGTGCGCGAACTGCGCGGGAACGGCGTGCCGGTGGCGTTCACCATCGACGCCGGCCCCAATGTGCACTGCATCTGCGAAGCCCGCGCGCTGAAGCAGGTCAAGCAGGCCCTGCGCCAGATCGAACCGGTCAACGACGTCATCGAGAGCGGCGTAGGCGGCCCGGCCAGCGTCCTGGCGCTGGAATGAAGATGTTCGACAAGTCTGACTTCTCCAAGAAGTCAGACTTGTTGGGAGATCAGCATGACCTGGACAGACTGGACCGGCCGGCCGGTGACGCGCCGGCCCGACCGCATCGCGGCCAGCGTGAGCGCCGCCATCTTCGACGACACGGGACGCCTGCTGCTGATGCACCGCGCCGATAACGGTCACTGGGGCCTGCCCGGCGGGAACATGGAGATCGGCGAGTCGGCGGCGCAGACCGCTGCGCGCGAGGTGTTCGAGGAGACCGGGCTGGTCGTGTCGGTCGGGCGG
>JAKALH010000285.1 GCA_021813225.1 Chloroflexota bacterium | reverse complement strand
GCTCGACGGACAATGCGCTGAAAATGGCGCGCGACCTGCAGCCCATCCTGATCCTGCTCGATGTATTGATGCCGCGGCGCGACGGCTGGGAACCCTGCTCCTGCGCCGTCGAAACCGCCATCTCACACCTCTATCGGAACGTTACCGCCGTCTCACGCCTGCCCGCATCGACGGCCACCAGCGCTGATTATCATCCGCCTGGCGCGAAACAATAGTTCGGATACACTTGCGTTGATTGGTAGCGTTACTTAATGGAGGCCCAGATGATTGATATCGATGCACTGCCGATGCGTATCGGGATCGGTCAGTTCAGCGAGTTGACGGATGAACAGATCGCCTTCGCCAGACAATGCGGCGCTGAGGATGTGCTGCTGAACACGGCGAAACTGCCCGGCGAGGAACGCTGGGAGTTCAAAGACCTGCTGCGGCTGCGCACGCGCGCCGAAGATAACGGTCTGCGGCTGTTCGCGCTGGAAAATGTGCCCGTGCGTTTCTACGACAAAATCATGCTGGGCGCCGAGGGGCGCGAACGCCAGCTCGAAAACATGCAGGAGACCGTGCGCAATATGGGGCGCGCCGGCATACCGGTTCTGGGCTACCACTGGATGCCCAACAGCGTGTGGCGGACCTCGTGGGAGCGCCCGGTGCGCGGCGGGGCCATCTCCAATGCCTTCGAGATGGAACTGGTGCGCGATGCTCCGCTGACGCACGGCCGGGTATACGAAGCGGAAGAGATGTGGGCCAACTACGACTGGTACCTGGAGCGCATGCTGCCGGTGTGCGACGAGTACCGCGTGCGCATGGCGTTGCACCCGGATGATCCGCCGGTGCCCTCGCTGGGCGGCATCGCGCGGCTTTTCCACAGCTTCGAGGGTTTCCAGCGCGCCATGCAGACGCATCCCAGTCCCATGCACGGGCTGGATTTCTGCCACGGCTGCTGGTCGGAGATGCGCGGCGGAGCCGGCGTGCTGGAAGCCATCGACTACTTCGGGACGCGCGGGCGCATGTTCTACGTGCATCTGCGCGATGTGCGCGGCAGCGCGGAGAACTTCACCGAGTGTTTCATCGGCGAAGGCAATATGAATATCTTCACCGTGATGCGCGCGCTCAAACGCGCCGGTTTCCACGGCCTGCTCATCGACGACCATGTGCCGCACATGGTCAACGACTCGGCGTGGGGCCATCGCGGGCGCGCCTTCGCCACCGGCTATATCTCGGCGATGCTGGATGCCGTCAATGCCGCCGGCGTCTATGCGCCGCCAGACGCCTCAGTGTGATAAACGGGGAGCGGTCAGAAAATGGCCGCTCCCCTGTATGTATCCTGCGCAGCGCCGCGGCGGATAGTGATGACAGGCGCTATTCTTTGACGGCGCCGGCGGATAACCCGGCCACGACATATTTCTGCGCGAATAGAAAGATGATCATCACCGGGATAATCATGAACAGGCCGCCCAGAGCCTTCTCCGGCTCGTTGATGGGCAACTCGCGCAGGAAGGTCGGCGAGCCTGCCGTCGCATTCATGAGCGCTGCGATGCCCAGCGGCAGATTGTAGGTCTCCTTCTGGTTCAACATGACGAAAGGCAGGAAGTAGTTATTCCAGGCGCCGTTGAAGGTCAGGAAGGACAGAGTGGCGACCATAGTCGTCCCCAGCGGCAGACCGATGTGCCAGAAGAGCTGCCATTCGTTCGCGCCATCCACCTTGCCGGCCGCAATCAGGTCCTTGGGCAATGTGACGCTGTAATACACATACGAGAGGTACACACCGAATGGGGCGAAGGCGGCAGGCAGAATGATCGACCACGGGTTGTTCACCAGGCGGAACAGGTTCATCTCCAGGAACAGCGGCAGCACCATGGCGGAGCCGGGCAGAATCATCGTGATCAGTGTCAGCCACATGACCAGCTTGCGCCAGCGGAATTTCATCACCGCCAGCACATAACCGCTGGGAATTGCGATGCCGACGCTCAGGAACACGGATGCCAGCGTGTACCAGATCGAGTTCACCGTCCAGGTGTACATCAGGTCTTTGCCGAACATGGCGATGTTGTTCCACGCCACAACGTAGTTCGAGAGCGGGCCGACATCCAGCGGCGACTTGGTCAGGTCATACATATCCTGCCAGATGCGCGTGGGCGCGACGGCCAGCCACACCAGCGGCATGACGAAGAACGCTCCAAACAGCAGCAGAATAAGCAGCCGGATGATCATCTCGATCCCGCTCATGCCATTCCACCTCGGGTTGTGGCCGAAGATGTAACGCAACGAATTTGGGGTGGGCGGTTTGGGTGCTTGAATACTCGGTTGCATTTCCATCACCTCGTTGCTGCTAACCTGCCGTGGTATCGGTAGAGTAGAAGTTGGTGGCGCGAATGACGCTGTAGGCCAGCACGATGCCGATTGCCATCATCATCACCGAAATCACAGCCGATGCGCCGAAATTGCCCAGGCCGAACGCCCAGTTGTAACTCACCAGGTTAGGCGACCACAGATTGGATATCGTCGCCGTCACACCGCTCATCAGTTGCGGCTCGGCAAAGAGCTGGACATTGCCGGCCAGCACGTTGATCAGCATGAAGGCGATATAGCGCGAGATGAGCGGGCGCTTGATCAGCCAGGCCAGTTGTATGGGATTACAGCCGTCCATGATGGCTGCCTCGATGATTTCATCCGAGATTCCCTGCAGGGCGCCGTAAAACACGGCAATCCAGCCGCCGGCGCCGCCGAAGAATCCCATGATCGTAAAGACAACCGGTGCGGTGTCGTTGTTCACCACCTGTTTGATATCCGTAAATCCGAGCAGGTGCAGCACGGGCCGGAATACACTCAGGTCGGGGTTGAAAGTGAACAGGAACAGCATCACCAGCGCCGGGCCGGTCACCGCGCCGGGCAGGAAGTAAATGGTGCGCATGACCAGCGAGAAGCGGTTGGGCCGGGCGTGCAGCAGCAGCGCCAGCAGCACGACGAAGATCAGCCCTGCCGGGATGCTGACAACCAGGAACCGCAGCACGTTCAGAAATGAAGGCCACAGGAAGGGGTCCTTGAACACGGTTTCGATATTCTTAAGACCCGCCTGGAAAAACTGCGGTCTACCGGCCTGGAAAGTTGCGAAGGTCAGCAGCAGCGAGTAGATGGCCGGCCCCAGCGAGAACAGCAACATGGCTGCCATATAAGGCAACAGGAAGATATACGCAGGGTTGACTCTGAAGCGTCGGGCTGACCTGGATGGCGACGCCATCGCACGCGCCGGGTTTGATACTGCCACTGGAACCTCCTGGCTGATGAGCGAATCCATACTGGCAGGGCTGCCTGCCTCTGCCAGTATGGCGTGCGGGCACATTGTGACTGTCGCGATACCTCACGGCGTCGTCTTGACCGAATACCCTTCTTTCTGCGCCAGGTCAACCAGGGTTGACTGCACATCCTTCAGCGTATCCACAGTCGGTTTCTTGGCTTCCACAGCGGCCAGGAAAGGCTTGAACCCGAGGTTCAGGTCATAGCGGACGACATCGGTGAAGTTGGGGTTCACCATGCCGGTCGCCTGCTTCATCACTTCGTACGGATTGCTGGCATACAGCTTGCTGGTGTCCAGCTTCTTGGCCCAGGCGTCGGCCGCCGGTCCGTAGGCAGGCATCGTGCCAACAATCTGTGTTACGTTGAGGTCGGTGGTCATATACACGGCAATCGAAACCGCCAACTTCGGGTTCACGGTATGCTTGGAGACCATCCAGGCTGCGCCGCCCCAGTTGCCGGTATAGGCCTTGTCGTCGGCTTGCCACTTGGGCGGAAGCGCCGCCGCGAGCTGGTTCTTCAACTGCTCAGGCTTGTAATACGTGCCGTTGAATACATAGTCGCCGCACCAGGCTGCGCAGGTCATCATGAGCAGCTTGCCGCTGTTGCCGTAGGCGATGTACTTGGGGTCAAACGGGCCGAGGTTGGACAGGCTGCCATTGGCCACCATGTGGTCAATCATCTTGGCCACGCGGACACACTTGTTATCCTCAGCGTTAATCACCACCTCGGACACGCTGAGCGGGTGTGCGACCGGGCAACCGCTCGCCCACATGTAGAACGTCGGCTCGTTGTCTGCCGTTCCCATGATGTAGCCGGGGTGCTCCTGGACGAGTTTGTCGCCCAGCGCCTGAAACTCCTCCCATGTGGTCGGGACCTTGTAACCGAACTTGTCCATCAGGGTCTTGTCGTACCACAGGACGTTCGGCGCCAGATCGTTGCGCAGGCACAGCAGCTTCTTATCCGGCGAGTAGCAAGGATCGAGCGAGCCGGGCACGAAATTCTTGATGATCGCCGGGTCCACCCACGGCGTCAGGTCGCCGGGGAAGTCGTGCGCGGCGTCGGCCACTTTCTGCACGATACTCGGCTCGGCGAATACGACATCCGGCCAGCCGCTGCCTGAGTTGTTGAACAGCAGAACCTTCGACGCAAACTGACCTCGGTCAACCAACTCGAATTTCACGAGATTGGCCTGATCGGGATGCGTCTTGGCCCACAGGTCAGCCATAGGCTTGCGGGCGGCGTCAATCCAGACCGTAATAGGGGCGGCGTCGTTATAGGGGTTTACCGTCGGCGCTGGCGTCGCCGTAACGACGGATTCCTTGCTGACGATGGTGGTGGACTCAACTTTGACAACCGAGGTCTCTTTGACAACCACGGTGTTCACAATCACCTGTGCGGTGGGTGCCGCGCCGCCACCGCAGGCGGTCAGCAACAACGACAGGACGACCACCGGGGCAACGGTGGGCAAGAAGAAAGAGCGCTTCATGGATTCCTCCTCA
>JAKALH010000284.1 GCA_021813225.1 Chloroflexota bacterium | reverse complement strand
CGGATACTACGAAGACAGCCAGTTCACGGGATTCTACTACTTGCTGGACAACTACTTTGATAACCCCGGCGATACACTCTACACATTAAGTATTGCCTATCCTCATCTCTCACCTGATCTGCAGATCGCCGTTAGAAACTACATTACAAATACCAATAGTGGAATATATAACCTGTACTATAAAAATGGCATCGTTAACCGGATAGGTTGGGCAAGAGGCGCCCAGCGTGACTCGGTTATTTACCCTGCTGAAGTAGCAGCAGATATGGCAACCCTGCCGGATAATTACTCCTGGTTATTTAATGGTTCTCTATCTTGGAACTACCCTATCTATATAAACATAAACCCGAATAACTTCTATGCTCTATATAAATATGTTCAGAATATCGCGCCTGAGATGGTTCAGAATGTTTATCAACTTGAGGTAAGCGCCCTTACCACCGGACGATGTCAATATGCTGATTGTACGGTCGTCCCGCCGGGCGCCACTGATTCCGTACTTACCAAATACCCCTACCAACTGAACGCATATCTTGCCGGTTATTATGGTTTCCTTAAGCTGCAGGAACTAGCGGGTATGACCGTGCAAGACAGCGCTTTACGTACGCGAATGACCGCTGAGTACAACCGCTTAAGAAATTTACGGATCAGCACGTTTACAAAAGACACGCCGTTCACCACTTATGATAATGGATATGGGCGGAATATGATGAATATCAGTCGCAACTTTGTCTGGTTAACTCCCGAAGTGGCGGCTGATCTGCGTGCTAATGACCTGGTTTCTGTCCAGATGGCGCTGGATGAATATAATACGGTAGGACCGTATTGGTTCGTGTCACGCTTTAACGCTGCCACAGCGGAATCCGGATTTCAGAATCTATATGACTATGCCGCATTATTTGCGGCAAAAGCATGGATACTCAACAGCAATCGCGATGAGCTATATAAGTGGCTTGACGCGCCAGCCTTCAAAGTAGGAGACCTGTTTTATATCCAGAATCTAATTGCCGTGATTGAAGCGCCTGCATCTGTCATATTACGGAATTCCCAACGGCCCTTCCCTCAATAACTGCCGGTGAGCTGCATCCTGTAAGCCGAAGTTACATGCATAATATATCCCGCAAACACAGGCGCGACCGTCTCATTCGCCAGACGGTTGGGATGAGAGTCGCTGCCGTTGCTGTATGCCGCCCGCAGCATATTGAAATCGCGGGCGGATGGGTTTCGTTCCGCCAGGCTTCCGAACAGGTCGAATGTCGCCACGTTCGGGTGTCCCGCCAGAAACTCAGCGGATGCCAGCCAGTCGGCTAACGCCCTGGCGCGCGCGGCTTCCTGCGCATTCGTCGCTGTGGCGTTCAATGGCGGTATCGTCATGACGATGAACAGCCGCTGTGGGTGCCGGTCCATCGCATCCCGCATCCCCAGATACCACGCTTTATAGGTCTGCAGTTGTTCATCCGACAGGATATGGTTGGCCGGGTCAAAACACGATTTGATGATGATGACATCGTGCTGCAACAGCGCGCTGAGTGTGTTGACGGGCAGGTTGTACGCGCGCTGCGCAAAGATGCGCGCCAGCCCGTCCGGGTCGGTGTTGTCGGCAGGGACGCTATAGCCGTAGCCGGTGAACCTGCCGGAGCCATCGCGCAGGCCCTGATCGTTGTAGCCATGATCCCATAAAGCGATACCCTGCTGCGCCAGGAGGCCGCGCAGGCCGCCTTCCTCAATCAGGTTGTTGCCAGTCGAATGATGCAGGAACACCACGTTGCTGAATGGTGCATCACCCGAGTTCTGCACAGCCGGCCGATTGAGTGTAGCTGCCACCGCGTTTACGGTATAACGCAGCAGGCTGCGCACGCCCATCCACTGCCCTGTCAGCAGGCGGCCGGTTACGGCCAGCGCCATGCCGGCGACTGCAACAACTGCCACGGCCACAGCAACTATTTTCAGGAATGGACTCCTTCTCAGTTTATGCATGGCTGCGGGAAATCGACCCGGAATAACGCACAGAGACTACCCGAAGACGTAGTGATAGGCTGAGCGCACCGGCAGGCGCGTCAGGCCATACATGGCGCCTAATGGAATGCCCAGCGCCAGCACGAACAGGAACGGCTCCAGAATCAACTGGTTGGTCAGCAGCCACGGCAGGATAATTTCAAACAGCCAGATCACGACATCCGCGACGACCAGGTGGGTCAGGTACAGGCCATACGACATCCTGCCGACCCGTTCCAGTTGCTCGATCATGGGTATCTGGTTGCGCTTGATCAGGGGTACAAGCCCGATCAACGGCAGGGGCGCAAGCCGCTCCACCAGCGGCATCGACAGCGCGCTGGAATTCACGCTGATATTGCGCAGCACAAACAGCGCGATCAGCGCAATCAACAACAGCCACGCGAGCTTACGCAGGGCGGGAACCAGGCTCCTGGCGTGCAGGCTGTACACGATGCCCAGCGGGAAGAAGACAGCCCAATCGGCCAGCGTCGTGCTGACGACGCGCGGAACCAGAAAGTTCATCCACGCCGGGAACTGGAAGCCGAGAGCACCTGGTATGACGAGGTTGATCAACACCACCTGATACAGACCCAGTGCCGCAACCAGCAGCAACCCATGATTGCGGCCAATGCGGACCAGCAGCGGCGCCAGCAGATAAAACAGCAGCAGCAACGGCACGAAATTGAATGGATACCCCACCAGCAGGTTTTTGATATAGCCCGGCAGTGTGTATTCCTCGCCCCACTGTATGTAGACGACGATATAGAACACGACAGACCAGATCAGGTACGGCCACAGGATGTGCTGCAGCCGCGCCCAGATCGATTTGTACGATTGCCACAGCGATGCGTTCTGCGCTGAGTACACCGCAAAGCAGCCCGAGATAAACAGGAACACAGGCACGGCGTATGTTCCAAGTTGCTGCAGGGCCACCAGCAGCACAGCGCCCGGGCCGATGACAGGCGGCAGGCCCATCTGCTGCGGTACCAGCGTTCCCATATGAATCGAGTGGTTCAGCACAACGAAGATGATGGCCAGCCCGCTCAATGCACCAAACTGGCGATTCATACCTGTTCTCCAGTGATTGCAATCGGAGCCATCCGCAGGTAGGCGGTTGTGCGCTCCTTGCGGATGATATCCTGGACGATTCGTTCGACCTGTTCGGCCGTCAGCCCCAGAGCGCCTGCCATCTCGGCTTTATCGGTCCCATGCTCATAACCGTACCAGATGACATCGAGGATATGAAACGGCAGCCGGAAGAAGAATTCCTCCTGGGTGCTGCCGCCGCTGTAAGTGTCGCTGGTCGGCACGCGCTGTGCAATGGCTTCCGGTACGCCCAGGTATCCGGCCAACTGGTACACCTGGCTCTTGTACAGATGGCGAATCGGGCTGATGTCGACGCCGCCGTCGCCATACTTCACCAGAAAGCCCAGGTCGTTTTCATTCTTGTTGGCGGTGCCGATGACGGCGTAGTTGCGCAGTTCGGCATGGTAATACAACATCGCCATGCGGGTGCGCTGTTTGAAGTTCGATGATGCGACGATCTGGTAATACTCCACCAGCGGCAGCCGCTTGCTGTATTCCCGCCCGTCCGGAGCCGTCACCTTCAGCGAGAAGATATTGAGTGTCTGCTGTTCCAGCAGGCTGCCGGGCAGCACGATTTTCGCCTTCCACCCCGCGCCATATTCCGGGAATACCCGCACGATGGCTTCATTCAAACGGCGATAGCAGCCCATACCCTCAAGGGCATCCGAGATATCTTCCGTGATGGTCGGCACGCCGTATTGCTCCGCCAGCATGTGTGCGAGGTCGGCGCTTTCCGGGCTGGAGTGTCTTTCCGGCAGCAGTACGCCAACGACATGCTGCTGGCCGAACGCCCTGGCGCACAGCGCCAGCACCGTCGACGAGTCAATCCCGCCGCTGATGCCGACGACAGCTCCCTGGCGATGAAGCTTTTCGTGCACAGTGCGACGCAGAAAATCGATGATACGTTGCACCTCGTGTTCCGCGTCGAGGTCGAGTGAATGCGCCCCGAACGTCTCAACAGGCTGTCTTGTGCCGTTGCCCATGTTCTGCCGTTCCCTGTTCATGCCCCGATTACGCGATCCAGAACCTCGGAATGTTCGCTGGCGGCGGGCGGTCGTCGTTGAAATGCCCTGATAAATTGCTGGTGTACCAGTTGCGTCGACAGGATGCCGACCAGCGCCATTTCATCGGTCTCGCTCAGGCTTCGACCGCTGGCGGCTTTGTCGGCGAGCTGCGCCACGGAGACGGGCTGGAAGTAACCGCTGTCTCGGATCGCAGTCTCGGACAGCAGGTCGCGCACATATTCCGGGGCGTGGGCGCCGTAAAAACTGTTCTGAATCGGCGCGCGGTACGGGCGCTTGCGACGCTGCCAGACCTGCGCCGGAAGCAGCCGGCGTCCCAACTGTCGCAGCAGCCATTTTTCAATCAGGCCGGGCATCTTTACGCCGGCGGGCAGATGATTGCAGTATTCCACGACGCGGTAGTCCAGGAATGGGTAACGCCCTTCCACCGAGTGTGCCATGGCCACCCGGTCGCCCTGCGATGACAGCAGATACTGCGGCAGGAAGATTGAACTCTCCAGGTATTGCGCCTGCGCCAGGCTGGCCCACGAGGTAAACATTTCGGGCAACGCCACATCGCGACGCCAGTCCGTAGTCGCAGGCGGCGCGGCAAAGAAACGCCGGGCGCGCGCTGTGGTTGTCCAGCGGATGGCGTGCGAGTAGTAGGGCGACTGTGTATCGATAAGATCTTTGCTGAAGAATGCGCGCCGGT
>JAKALH010000283.1 GCA_021813225.1 Chloroflexota bacterium | reverse complement strand
GGCGCAGCAGCTTGGGTTCCGTATAGATGCTGCAGCTCCATCGGCAGATGGCCTGGATACCTTGGACGGTCGTCTGGAGATCTGGTCACGCGCTATTTATGGCATCGAGGATTTTCCGTTCACAGGCATGGGTATGAACAGCTTCCGTCGCGTTGTGAATGTTTTGTATCCACTCTTTCTCATCGGTCCAAACACCGACATCGCCCACGCGCACAATGAGTTTCTGCAGGCTGCACTCGATCTGGGTCTTCCGGGCATGATAGCGTTCGGCGCGCTATATCTCGTCGCGTTTTGGATGCTGCGCAATATATGGATTATGTCTGCCAATTATCCGATGAACCGCGCGCTTGCCCTCGGGTTTGGCGGCGGGTTGTTCGCCCATTTCATCTTTGGTATGGGTGATGCAGTTGCGCTGGGATCCAAGCCCGGCGTGTTGTTCTGGATGCTGCTTGGCCTGATATGCGGCTTGTTTACCCAATGCGGCCGTTCTGCTGTCATCGGCACAATGCCCTTGGAAGCAACGCACGCCGCGTCCGCGCCCACGGCCCATCGTCCGTTCTGATCGAACGCATGGCTTAGCGTGTTGGCCCTACTATGTGACATCCAGGGCCGGTCGGTACACTGTGCTCGCTGCCTGTAATCCGTTTCCTATTCCGTCGTCATCGCCAGCACCATCTTCCTCGCCTCTTCCCTCAACTGTGTAAATCGCCCCATTAACTGTTCTCGTGTATTGCCGGCAATCTGCCGGTAGTACGGGTCGTCGCGGCTGGGCGCCATGCCCTGCTCGTATGCCAGACGCACCAGCGCCGTCCACGGATACTTGTGCCGCTGCAATCCCAGAACGGCACTCTCATCAAATGCGGTCGGGTACCTCGTTCCATCAAACATACCGGGTTGCTGTCCAATCGCCAGCTCGACAAGAGCGGCCTTGATCAACAGACGTTGTGCCTTCGCCCGCAGGGCTTGTCTGTGGGCGGTCTGTCGAAACTGTTCGACTTTGGCATAGTGACTCTTGAGTTCCGTAACGGTTGCATCAAATCGCACAGAAGCAGCGGCCTTTTGTTCAGGCGTGAGTGACTGGTTTGTGGTTGCCGCGGTTTCCAGAGTCTGCTTAAGCTGTGCGAGCGAACCGATTGGTTGCACGCCGCCATCGTTGATAGCGTCGCGTGCCGTGAACCACTCCAGAACCGCCAGTTCATCGCTGGAGCTGTATCGCAAGATCGGCTCATAGCCGCTGGTTTCTTCGGGGACAGGAACCGCTTCCAACAGTTCTGACAGGAGTCTGCTCCCATATGACAGGAAGGCAACCGTGTCTACGTATTTATCGAAACAAGCTTTCGAGAAGGTAACAACGATATCTTCGTTATTCCAGTGCAATAGATAGGTGTCGGGTATCTCGGGATTTGGTTTGAATAAATGCCCGCTTGCATGGGAGTGCGTCAGCAGGTCCTCCAGATCAGACATGGTGACTGGCGATGCCGCTTCGGATTCGTAATTTCCCGCACTCGCGTACTCATCGAGGTTCAGGGAATCAACCTCTTTGTTCTGCAGGCGTGTACGCAAGTCAGCAATTTCCTTCTCCAACTGGCCTTCGCGTTCATCAGCGGGCAGCATCGCCAGCCGTCGGGTGGCTTCGCCGACTTCAGCGAGGATTGGTTGCAAGTCGCCAACGACAACTTCGAACCAGTCTATGCGGTCCGCCAGGCGCTGGTAAATCTGGTCTTCTATCGTGTCTCGATAGAAGTAGTTGGATACCCAGACGACATCGTATTTCTGGCCGATGCGGTCAATACGCCCGATACGCTGCTCCACGCGCATCGGATTCCAGGGCATGTCGTAATTGATCAGCACGCCGCAGGTCTGCAGGTTCAGTCCTTCGCTGGCGGATTCCGTGCACAACATGATGCTCACTGTACCGCTCGCAAAGTCATTCTTGACGGCTTCTTTCGTTGTCGGCGCCCAGGCGATCCCATTCCACACCTCCCCGCCACGCCCCGAATAACAGGCAACTTGACTGCCGTATACTTCCACCAACTGATCTCGCAGGTAATCCATCGTGTCCGTGTACTGGGTAAAGACCAGCACGGTTGGCCGCTGCTTGAAGACCGTATTCAACTCGTTTTTCAGCCACTCGAGCTTGGAATCTGCAGCTGTCAGCGCCTTCAGGTCCTGGATGAAGTCATCGAGGTAATCAAGTTCCGCCCTGAAGCGGTCGCGATTGCCCGCATGAACGGCGGTGTCATCGGATATATCCTGTTCCAGTTCTTCCTGCTCGATATCGTCATCGCCCATCGGGAGATCAGCCGGGTTCACACCGCGCAACCACTGCTGCCTTCGTTCCAGGCTCTTGCGGACCGCATAGAAGCTGCTGGTCAGACGACGGCGATACACCGTCATCACGAAACCCAGGCCGCGCCGTTCGTTCTCGTATTGCTGGTAGAAGCGCGAAATGTATTGCTCGATGCGTGTGTACAGCGCAAATTCGTCTGCCCTCATGGGCACACGCTTCAATTCGGGCTTTCGGTATGGGACATTCTCATGCAGGATGCCGCGCCTGGCGTACTCGCGCAACAGCGCGCGCGTATTGCGGTACACGAACCGATTGAGCGGCGTGTGATGGTGCGCCAGTTCCTTCACCCTGGATTGCAGCTTTGAGCCAAGTTGCGCCACTATCCTGGCGGACTGATCGGGGTGATGTATGAGGTCTTCCAGCAAGGCCCATTTAACAGCCCCAACTTCGTCGCTGACGTGCGCTTTGAAGACTGGATCAAGCTGTCCGCCCGTTGTCAGGTAATCCTGAACCAGTGTGAACACCAGTCGCCAGTCGATGTCGTTGAAGTCTTTGCGCAGTTCGGCGAAGAACGCGAGGAAATTGTCTTCATCGGCGCCCCAGCGGCCGCCCATACCCAGCACGGTGAGCAGGTCCCACACCTCCAGCGGATGAACCTGCATTGGCGTTGCTGTGAGCAGCAGGAGGCTGGCCGCTTTGTTCTGTTCGTTCAGGTCGTTCAGCAGCCCCAGCAGCCGGTTTGGGCGGTAGATGCGCTCCTTGAAATCCTTGCGCCGGGCATGGTGCGCTTCGTCAACGACGATGAGATCCCATGGCCTGGCCGCAAGTATTTCCGTGCGACGATCTTCACGCTTAGCCAACTGGCTTCCCGCCAGCAGCAGGTCGAAGTCGTCCCACGGACTGGAAACGAAGCCATCCACCGGCCTGCCAGACACGTCCAGCGCCGAGCCGTTGTCGTAGCGCGGCACATTCAGTGCGAATTTCTCGTATAACTCCTCCTGCCACTGCCTGAGCACCGACTTGGGCGCCAGAATCAGGCAACGCTTCACTCTCCCGGAGAGGATGAGTTGGCGCATGACCAGGCCAGCCTCAATGGTTTTGCCCAGGCCAACCTCATCCGACAGCATGGCGCGATCCGGATAACGCTCGATCACAGCATTCGCCACGCGCGTCTGGTGCGGCCAGGGTGTGATCGCGGATGTTGCCGCCGCCAGGGCCGATGCGTTGGGGAGATAGGGTGCGTCGCGCACAAACTGGAATAGAAGCTTCTCTTTCTGCGATGGCTCAAATGCAAGCGCCTCGGCGCCGTCTTTTACCTTCCTGAACGGCGCCGCTTCCAGCGGGTCATGGGTTGGCTGGCGCGCAGGCCGATATTGCAGCAATCGGTCGCGCACCGCCTGTGGAATATCCAGGGCAATCCAGTCCGGTTCCTGATCGTTCCACAGGTGTTCGAAGTTATAGCTGACCTGCGCCAGATAGGCTCTGGTGGCATCCCATGAAAAGTACACCGAGAAGGTCTCATAGTTCTTGAGCCAGGCGGTTTCCGACTCGTTGACGCTGCCGGAGAAAGCGATGCGGTTTCCTTCCGTATCGGTGAAGACGCCGGTTTTCGGGTGATAGTAGTCGCGCGATAACGATGCCGGCAGCGGCAACCCTCGCGCGTCACGCGGCAGCGCCACCTTGATGTCCAGCGTGCCTTCGGCGACCATCCAGGCCAGCACCTCCAGCCGCCGCCGCATCAGCGCATCCTGCGGATCGGTGAAATGGTCGAGCAGTCGTTCGGCAACCCGTGTGCGCAGGTCGTAACCCTCTGCGATGGCCTCGATATCCGCGCTTTCGAGCTGTGCGCCTGCCAGCAGCCGCATGCGCCCGCCATTCTGGATCAATCGCGCCACGCCGGCGGCGGCCACGGCCAGTGACGACGAACTGTAGAAGCCGGCGCTGCGGTCGTACTGCACGCTGGCCGATAACGTCGGGATGTAGAAGCTGTTCAGCGGGTCGTCCGCAGGCCCGTAGTAAATCTGGAATGGGTGAGTGCGGAGAGACATGCAGGCTCCCTTGATAGCTCAGGTTCTACCCCACAGGCGCAGGTTGAACTGCTGGGACACCACTTCGATATCAGGCTCCCGTCCAGTCGATTCCCGCATCAGACGAATCATGCGGGGAATGCCTGACCCAAGCGTGTTCACGTAGCCGAGGTTGAATAACGCCCGTGCGATGATCTCATTGCGCGGCTTACTGAAGTGGGTACGGATGTTTTCCAAGGTTACTCCGTTGGGCAGAGCGCCAGGGCTGCGTATCTCTAGACGGTCATCGAAAATGTACAACAGAATCTGTGCGCCATCCAGTCCATAGTCCCTGTGGGCAACAGCATTGACAACCGCTTCTCGCACAGCTGGGCGTGGGTACTGGTAGACATCGGTCTGCTGAGCGCGCTCAATGTGAGTCGCCAGGTGCGTATTCCGTAGTACAAAAGCTTCCGCTTCGTCGATCTGCTGGGGTAGACGC
>JAKALH010000282.1 GCA_021813225.1 Chloroflexota bacterium | reverse complement strand
GACGGCGACTACATCATCGAGGCCAAGACCAAAAACGTCACGCTGACCGAGGAAGGCATCATCCACGTGCAGAAGATGTTGGGCATCGACAACCTGTTCTCGCCGGAGAACGCCGAGATGACTCCCTACCTGGACAACGCGCTGCGGGCGTGGGCGGTATACGAGCGCGACCGCGACTACGTGGTCAGCGACAAGCGCGAAATCATCATCGTCGACGAGTTCACCGGCCGCATGATGTACGGCCGGCGCTTCAGTGAGGGCCTGCACCAGGCCATCGAGGCCAAGGAAGGGGTGAAGGTGCAGCGCGAGTCGTTCACCTATGCCACCATCACCTTCCAGAACTTCTTCCGCATGTACGACAAGCTGGCCGGCATGACCGGCACGGCGTTGACCGAGGCCGAGGAGTTCTTCAAAATCTACAACCTGGAAGTGGTGCCGCTGCCCACTAACATCGAGTTCATGGCGTCGCAGAAGAGGCTGCAGGAACAGAAAGGGCAGTTCATGGACGGCACGCCCATCACTGTGTACGTGGACCCGAAGTCGCAGCGCAAATACTACCGCCGCCTGGATTACCCCGACCTGGTGTTCAAGACGCGCGAAAGCAAGTTCAAGGCGGTGGTCGAGGAAATCTCGAAGGTGCATCAGACCAGCCGCCCGGTGCTGGTCGGCACCATCTCCATCGAAACGAGCGAGATGCTCAGCCGCCTGCTGGACCGCAAAGGCATCCGCCACGAAGTGCTGAACGCCAAGCAGCATGAACGCGAGGCGGCCGTCATCGCGCAGGCTGGCAAACCCGGCCAGGTGACCATCGCCACCAACATGGCCGGCCGCGGCGTGGACATCCTGCTGGGCGGCAATCCCGAAGGCATCGCGCGCGAGGTGTTCCGCAAGCAGGGCAAGGACCTCACCGAGGTGCCCGCCGAGGAATGGAAGGCGGAACTGGCGCGCGCCGAAGCCGCCATGGCGCAGGACAAGAAGACGGTGCTGGCGCTGGGCGGCCTGCACGTCATCGGCACCGAGCGCCACGAGGCCCGCCGCATTGACAACCAGTTGCGCGGCCGCTGCGCCCGCCAGGGCGACCCCGGCTCCACGCGCTTCTACGTGTCGCTGGAAGACGAGCTGATGCAGCGCTTCGGCGGTGAGCGCGTGAAGGACATGATGACGCGCCTGAAGCTGGAAGACGACGTGCCGCTGGAATACGGCATCCTGAGCCGCAGCATCGAGCAGGCCCAGGAGAAGGTGGAAGGCTACAACTTCGACCTGCGCAAGCACGTCATCCAGTACGACGACGTCATCAACAAGCAGCGCGAAGTCATCTACGCGCAGCGCCGCATGATTCTGGAGAAGGACGACCTGCACGATGTCGTCATGGAGATGGTCAATCAGGAAATCAAGGACATCGTCGACGAGCATACCCCCGGCGACCTGCCCGAGAACTGGGACCTGCACGGCCTGGCGAACGAAGTGCGCGTCATCGTGCCCCTGCCGCGCGACTACGACGTGGAACGCTGGGCGAAAGGGGTGCGCGACGAAATTACGCGCGAACTGCAGGAGATGGCCGAGAAGCGCTATATAGCCGGCCTGGACGAGTTCGCCCGCATGGTGCAGACGCAACTGCTGCTGGCCGGCATCAACTTCGCCGCCATGCAGGACAGCCGCGACACGCTGCTGCGCGCCATCTACGCCAACGCGGCGCGCAACCTGGGCGACGCCCTGACGCCCGACTTGGAGAACCTGCCGCTGAACAACATCCCCGCCGACTACCGCAACGCCGTCAGCGCCGCGTTCGTCGACGGCGTGCGGCTGTTCCGCGACCGCTCCATCATGATTCAAACCGTCGACCAGTTGTGGGTGCGCCACCTGACCGACCTGGACGAACTGCGCGAGGGCATCGGCCTGCGCGCCTACGCCCAGCGCGACCCGCTGGTGGCCTACCGCGCCGAGGCCAGCAACACCTACAATGAGCTGCTCGATTCCATCCGCGAGATGGTGTCGCAGCGCATTTTCAACGTACAGTTCAACGCCGGTGCGCAACCGGCCCCGCGCCAGCGCCAGCAGTCGGGGCCGGCGCTGCAGCGTACGCCCGCGCGCGCGCCGCTGAAGACATCCGGCGGCGACGCCGGGGCGAAACCGGCGCCGGTGCGTGTGGCGACGAAGAACAAGGTCGGGCGCAACGACGTGTGCCCGTTCTGCGACAGCGGCAGGAAAGTGAAGCACTGCACCTGCGAAGGCGCGCGCCGTTATCGCGGCGAGATTAACTGACTAACACCTGACAGGTCGCCAAGACCTGTCCGGTGTGTCGTTCACGAAATGGTCATAGAAACCCACCGGACGGAATCGCCTATTGTCAACGTCAGCCTGTTGAGCGACGGCATCAGTTACTGGGACGGCGGCGGCGCGTTCGGCCTGGTGCCGCGCATGAAGTGGATGAAGCTGCTGCCGCCCGACGAACAGAACCGCGTGCCGCAGGAGTTGCGCTGCGTGCTCGTCCAGGATGGCGAACGCAACGTGCTGGTCGACTGCGGCGCCGGCGACAAGCACAACGATGCGCGCGCGGCTCAGTTTGAGGTGCAGCAGCCGCGCGGCTCGCTGCTGGACGACCTGGCCCGCCACGGCTTGAGCACAGGCGACATCGATATCGTCGTGCTCACCCACCTGCATGGCGACCACTGCGGCTGGGCCACCCGGCGCGCCGGGCAGTCTATCGTGCCCACCTTCCCCAAGGCCCGCTATTACGTGCAGCGCCAGGAATATCACGACGCCACGCACACCAACGAGCGCACCCGCAACACCTACTTTGCCGAGAACTTCATACCGCTGTTCGAGCAGGGTGTCCTGACGCTGCTGGACGGGCCGGCGGACATCACGCCGGCGGTGCGCGCCGTGCCCACACCCGGCCACACGGCGGGGCACCAGTCGGTCATCGTGCAGCAGGGGCGGCTCGACCCCGCGCCGATTCTGATCCTGGGCGATATGGCGACCTACATGATTCAGTTTGCGCGCCTGCCGTGGCTCACCGCCTACGACGTCCTGCCCTTGCAGAACATCGAAACGAAGCGATACTGGCAGCAGTGGGCGCTCGAACGCCAGGCGGTGCTGATATCGCCGCACGACACGCGGACCCCATCCGGCCGCCTGGCGAAGGATGCGAAGGGCTATCTGCAGGTTGCGCCATGAACCGTACCGCGTAATATGATGAGTCGAATATCGATAACCCGGCGCGCGCTGTACCTGGGTATCCTGTGCGCCCTGCTGGCTGCGTGCGCGTCGCCGGCCGGACTGCGCGGGCAGGTCATCATCGCCTGGCACAGCCTGAGCGGTGCAAAGGAACAGGCGCTGTTGAACCTGGTGGATGAGTGGAACAGCGCCAACCCGGACGGCATCACCGTCGTGCCGGAGCGGCACCCGGAATCTCAGATCCATCAGAACGTGCTGGAGGGCATCCGCCAGAAAGCCCTGCCCACGCTGATGCTGGTGTCGCCGATGCAGGCGGCCATCTACCAGCAGAATGGCGCCCTCACGCCGCTGGACACCTATATCAACGACCCCTCGCTGGCGGTGGGCTGGGGCCAGGGCGACCGTGCCGACCTGTATCCCTTCGTCCTCAGCGCCGGGCGGGCATCTAGCGGCCAGATCGTGGGGATTCCGTTCGGCGGCATCGCGCGCGTCATGCTGTACAACCGCGACTGGCTGAGAACGCTGAACTTCGACGGCGCGCCTGCCAACTGGGAACAGCTTTCCGGCGCCTGCGGGGCGGCCACTGACCGCGCGCGCGGCACGCTGTGCCTGGGCATCGACGCCAACAGCGTCGCCTTCGAGCAATGGCTGTACGCCAACGGCGGGCGCGTGACGACAAACGATCTGAGCGTTCTACAACTGTCGACGCCTGCGGCCATGCAGGCGATGAACCGCCTGGCGGAACTGGTGCGCACCAGCCAGGCCTACCGCGTGACCACGCGGCAGCAGAGCCGCGACGACTTCGCCACAGCGCGCGTGCTGCTCATGACCGACTGGAGCAACAATCTGGCCGACGACGCCGCCGCCATCAAACAGCACGCTGAGTTCGGCTGGGGCGTGAGCCTGCTGCCCGGCGACGCTCAGAATGGCGCCACTAACTTCAGCGCGCCGTTGTGGGTGGTGACCCGCACCGCTCTCCAACCGCACCCCAACCGCGATAAAGCCGCCTGGCTGTTCATCCGCTGGCTGACCGACCCCGCGCAGACCGCGCGATGGGCGGCCCAGACCGGCGAGTTGCCCGCGCGCCTGTCCGCCGCCAGCCTGTTGACGGCCACGCAATCACTGAGCGCCAACCAGTTGGCTGTGCTTAAGACGATCGCGCCGCAGGCCCGCCCGGAGCCGCTGGTCAGCGGTTTGAACTGCCTGCATAACGCCATGGCCGGCGGTGTGCGCCAGATTCTGGACGGCCAGCCGGTGACGTCGACGCTTCTACTCATACAGGCCAGCGGCCAGCCGCAGTTGACGCAGGATTGCTCTTCGCAGTAGAACAGGCTCAAAGGGCCGGCCCGTACGTGTATCCTGTATGGCGTAGGGCCTTCCGGCCTGCGTGTCTGCTCCGTTAAGGGCAGGCACATCGGCCTGCCCCTACGTGTTGGCTATGGCAGCCAGGCCGGGATGGTGGCATCTTCGGCCAGCTTCGCCACCTGGCCGCCGTCCCCGCGCAGCAGCCAGACTTCCGGTTTCGGATCAGTCGTCTGAAGATTATTGCGCACCGCCACAATCCACTGGCCGTCTGGACTCCAGGCCAGCCCGCCGTAACCGTAACCGAGGTCATCGGTGAGGGC
>JAKALH010000281.1 GCA_021813225.1 Chloroflexota bacterium | reverse complement strand
CTTCAGCGGGATATGGGTGCCGGTGCCGCCCATCATTCTACGGCCGCGCACCCTGCGGCCGTATTGAACCGGTATCCGGCGTTCCCCTTCCTGGATGATGACGATAGCCACCACCATGCCGATGAGAATCAGAAAGAACGATGCCAGGGAGAGAACGTTCGTCAGCGCATCCGTGCCCGACTGCGAGAGGCTGACGATATTGAACGGCATGCGGGAAACGATGCCGCCGAAGATGATGATCGACAGCCCCTGCCCGACACCCTGTTCGGTGATCAGTTCGCCCAACCAGATGGCGAACATCGTGCCGGCGGTCATGGTGATGATCGTCACCAGCGTGGGCAGGATGTTCTCGGCAGGCACAAAACCCCACGAAGGCAGCACTCGGCCAAGCCCGGATGTGGCGCGCGAACCGATCTGTTCGAAGATGCTGACCTGCCCGATGGAGTTGAGCATCGCCATCGGAACCGTCGCCACGTAGGTCAGCCGATTGATCTTGCGGCGTCCTGCCTCGCCTTCCTTGGAAATCTCATCCAGCCGAGGGATGATCGGGATCAATAGCTGCAGGATCAGCTGGGCCGTGACATAGGGGTAAACCCCCATGGACAGCACCGAGAAGTTTGCGACGGCGCCGCCGGAAAGCAGGCTCAGCAGGCCGACCAGGTTGCCCAGGCCGCCGGCAGTGCCGCCATTGACGCTATCCTGTATCTGCCGCAGCACCGCGACGTTGACGCCCGGCACTGGAATATGCGACACCAGCCGGTAAATGGCCAGGATAAATATCGTGAAGAGTATCCTGTTGCGCAGTTCCGGCAGTACCAGAGCGTTTCGTAGTGCTTGTAGCATGGCTTAGTCTCAGCGCGTGCGGCGATGCCCGCGCACGATTTCGATTTTCTGCACGCTGCCGCCGGCCTGTTCGATCTTGGCCCTGGCGGATTCGGAGAATTTATGCGCGGTCACCTGCAACGGCACGGTTATATCGCCGTTACCGAGAATCGCGATGTACTTATCGCTTTTATGAGTCAGGCCCGCCGCGATGAGCGCATCAGGGTTGACTTCGGCGCCGGCTGTAAATTTCTCCGCCAGCACGCTGACATTGACAGGCGCATACTCGATGCGGTAGGGGTTGAAGAACCCGACGCCGCGCACGAACGGCAGCTTGCGCACTGCCGGCAACTGGCCGCCTTCAAAGTAAGCCTTCTTCACGCCGCCGCTGCGCGATGCCTGGCCCTTGGTGCCCCGGCCGGCGGTCTTACCCTGCCCGGCGGAGATGCCGATGCCTTTGCGCTTCTTCGGCCTGCTGGAGCCGGGCGCCGGCTTGATGTCATGTAATTTCATGGTTCGCTCCACTTCCGGTGCGGAACAACCGGGCGCATTGACCCGGCCCGCCTTACTTTTCCTCGACCTCAATCAGGTGGATGACCGCATTCAGCATGCCCCGCATCTGCGGCGAGTCGTCATGCTCGACGACCTGTCCCAACTTGGTGAAGCCCAGTGCTTTCAATGTCCGTTTCTGCCTGACGCCATAGCCGATCGCGCTTTTAACCCAGCGTATCGACAGCCGTTTTACAGAGGCCTGAGTTGCCTCATTTGTTGTCGCTTGCATTCGTACGCCTCCAGAAAGGCTGAATATCGCTGGCCGCCTTGTTGCGGTGCTTCGCTTCCTCGTCGACGCTCTTCAGGTCCATCAGGCCGTTGAATGTGGCGTAAGTGGCATTCATCTTGCTCGATGAGCCTAGCGACTTCGTCAGAACGTCGCGGACGCCGACGACTTCCAGCACGGCGCGTACGCCGCCGCCGGCCTTAACGCCTGTCCCCGGGGAGGCCGGTTTCAGCAGAACAACCGCGCCGCCATGCTTGGTGACCACCTGATGCGGAATCGTGCCGGCAACAATATTGACATCTTTCATGTTGTTGCGCGCACGCTCGGTGGCCTTGCGAATGGCGTCCTGGACGCCGCGCGCTTTGCCGGTGCCGATACCCACTTTGCCGTTGTTATTGCCGACGACAATCAAGGCGCGGAAGGCGAAACGTCGACCGCCTTTGATGACCTTGGCCACACGGGTCACGTCGACAACGCGCTGGTCGAGTTCTTCCTGCTTCTCATCGCGCGGCTTGCTGCTCTGCCGAGTGTCACGGCGCCTGCGGTCAGTCCGTTCAGTTCGTTCCATTGGTTAAAACTCCAGTCCACCTTCGCGCGCGCCATCGGCGACAGCCTTGACGCGTCCATGATAGCGATAACCGGCGCGGTCATATACGACCTGTTTGATCTGCTTCTGCAAGGCGCGCTGGGCCAGCAATCTGCCGACGGCAAGCGCTTCATCGACCTTCTTCAAGCCGGCCTGGCTCCGAACATCGATATCGAGACTCGAAGCGGCCGCCAGAGTGTGCCCGGCGTCGTCATCAATGAGCTGAGCGTAGATATGCTTCACGCTGCGAAAAACGTTCAGTCGCGGTCGGCTGAGCACGCCGTATACCTTAGCGCGCACACGGCGGCGGCGACGTTCGCGCCGATCACGATTCGTAATTGCCATTGCTTATTCTCCGTATTCCAGATGATTCCTGATATCGTCCAGCCTCGTGGCATCTGGTTGCCAGCGGCTGAACGCCATTACCGTACGCGCCGGTGCAAGCTGACCTCATTCGCCTGATTCATGACTCCGCCAGTCAGACAATCCATCTGCGCGACCATGCGCCAGCGATTACTTGGCGCCTTTGCCTGTCTTTCCGGCCTTGCCGGGTTTGAGCTTAACCACTTCACCCTGGTAGCGAATCCCCTTGCCTTTATAAGGTTCGGGCGGGCGCAGCCGCCGCACGCGCGCAGCTATTTCGCCGACCAGCTCTTTGTCGATCCCGCTCACCGATATCGTGCGCGTCTTGGGGTCAGTCGCAAATGTGATCCCGTCTGGCGGCGGATAGTCAATCGGGTGTGAGTATCCCAGGTACAGCATCAGGTTTTTACCGGACATTTCTGCGCGGTAACCCACGCTCTCGACGCTGATTTCGAGCACCTTGGTGAAACCGGTCATCACGCCGGCCACCATATTAGCCAGCAAGGCGCGCGTCAGACCGTGCACGGCGCGCTGCTCGCGTTCGTCGCTGCTGCGCTCAATCACCAGTTGCGTGTTGTCGCGCTTAATGCTCAGGCGTGGATCAACCGTGCGTTGCAACACGCCCTTCGGCCCTTTGACCGTCACCACCTGGCCCTCGACTTTCACATCGATGCCCTTAGGTAAATCAATGGGTTTCTTGCCAATTCTGGACATATCAACTTCCTGTTGCCACTAATAGACGTAACACAGCACTTCGCCGCCGACACCCAGGCGGCGCGCCTGGCTGCCGGTCATGACCCCTTTCGGCGTCGAAAGCACCGCGATGCCCATCCCGCTTAACACGCGGGGGATTTCGTTTCTGCCGCAATAGACGCGCCGGCCCGGTTTGCTGATGCGCTGCAGCCCGGTGATGACCGGTTTGCGCTCGCGGCGCTGGCCGGTATAGCGCAGCGTCAGGCTCAGCACCGGATGCGAGCCGGAGTCCACGACAGCATAGTCGTCCAGGTAACCTTCTTCCTTCAGAATCGCCGCGACCCGTTCCGTCAACCGCGTAGACGGGACGGCGACATTCTGGTGGCCGACGGCGGCCCCATTGCGGATGCGTGCCAGCATATCGCTGATTGAATCGTTGTTCATGCCTCGTTTGCTCCCTACCAGGATGCTTTGCGCACACCCGGGATTTCGCCTCGCAGCGCCAGTTCCCTGAACGTGATGCGGGACAAACCGAACTTCCGCATGTACCCGCGCGGCCGGCCCGTAATCGCACACCGATTTCGCACACGCGTCTTGTACTTGCGTCGAGCCTCACGATATGCCATGCACTTCTTTGCCATGCTTCTAATTCCTCTTGTGTCATCACGCGGGAATATACATCCCGCGCGCCACCTTATTGCTGTACACCCGGTTTGGCAAACGGCATGCCGAATAATCTCAGCAATGCCCGGCCTTCGTCGTCGGTTCCGGCGGTTGTAACGATGGTTACTTCCAGACCGCGCAGTTTGTCGATCTTATCGTATTCAATCTCCGGGAAGATTAACTGCTCGCGCAGGCCCAACGTGTAGTTGCCGCGCCCGTCGAAAGCATCGGCCGACACGCCGCGGAAATCCCGCACGCGCGGGAGAGCGAGGTTGATCAGGCGATCCAGGAAGTCATACATGCGCGGGCCGCGCAAAGTGACCCGCACGCCGATCGGTCGATCTTCGCGCAGTTTGAAATTCGCGATGGACTTCTTCGCTTTCGTGATCACGGGTTTCTGCCCGGTGATTGCCGTAATATCGGTCACGGCAAAATCAAGTACCTTGGGATTATCGGCCGACTCGCGCCCGACGCCCACATTCACCACGATCTTCTCGATCCTGGGGATTTCCATCATGTTCTTGTAGTTGAATTCTTTCCGAAGCGCCGGGCGGACCTCGTCCATGTACTTCTTTTTGATATCTGCCATTTCTAATCTGCCTTTAACCTGCTCAGTCCAGCACTTCGTCGTACTTGTTCGAGTAGCGCTTGCGCGTGCCGCCTTCGTCGATCATGCTGATGCGGGTCGGCTTGCCGGAAGGCGTCACCAGGGCGACATTGGAAGCGTCGATCGGCATTTCCACGTCGATCAGGCCCGTCTGCGTCGCCTGCAGATTCTGGCCCTGCCGCGCCTTGGAGTGTTTCTTGGCAATGTTCATACCGCGCACGATGACTTTGTTTGCCCTGGGCATGACCTTGACGACCTCGCCGCGCTTGCCGCGGTCGTTGCCCGTCAGATC
>JAKALH010000280.1 GCA_021813225.1 Chloroflexota bacterium | reverse complement strand
GTTATCTCCTTTATAGATTCAAGATTATCGCAGCGTACAGCTCAGAGTTCTCATGCCGAACGAAGTTCGGCAGAACTCGAAATTGTATTTTTATGCGCCCGCCTGCACCAGTTGGAAGTAAGCGTCCCAGTCCTGCGTCGTCTTGGCGCGCATCAGGTCGTACTCGTTGGCGAAAGACCACCACACGTTGTGGTGCGCCGCCAGGACCGAAGCCCTGATGAACCGCCGCACCGTATGACCCTGGCTGCCCTGCGCAGCATCCGCGGGCATGACAGCATCACAGCCGTCATTCCCGCGCAGGCGGGAATCCACACCGAAGCCCTGATGAACCACAGCACCGTATAACCCTGGCTGCCCTGCGCAGCATCCGCAGGCATGACACGATCCCCATAACAGGCATCAAAGCCATCTGGCGCAGACGACTGTCACAATGGCCGGGGATATAGCGCTGGATCACACCGCTATGTATGGTGCGCGGCTTTATAGAATAGGTCAAACAACTTATATACATCGCATTCCGGATGTCTATATTGTGCTCACAGGAGGCAACTGGCGTTGACAATGTCGAACCGCGGCATCGCCACAACGATGGGGCATCAAGCATGAATGGTTGTGCAATCTACCTGAGGAACGGTTTAGGGCCCGATGCGGCCATCGTGCGCGGCCTGACCGCCGCAGGCATCGAGGTATGCGACACAGATACCATCGCCGACACGCTGAAGAAACTGCACATACCGGAGACCGGTGCCCCGCCCGCCAATATCATGCTGGTTGCCGAGGTGCAATCCGGCGCGATTCCGCTGCTTACACTGTTGTCGCGCAAGTCCAACCAGTTGCCGCCGACGCTGATTTATGACAAAGAAGGCGGCAACGTGCGCCCGGCCATCGCCGCGCTGACGATGGGCGTGCGCGACTATCTGCTGGCCAGCGACCCGCCGTTCCACCGCGAGTCGCGCGCGCGCGTGGTGGCGGAGCAGATGCTGGCGCGCGATAAAACCAGGCAGGAAATTGCAGACACGGAGACGGCCGGCGGACTGCCGGAACTCGGCTTCGTGTGGGACGCCCGCTCGTACACCATCGACCTGCACGGGCGGTTCATCCAGCTCAGCATGGTGGAAGGGCGCGTGTTCGACCTGCTGCTGGCGCGGCGCGGCCAGCCTGTCTCGGTCGCGGAACTGATCACGCACGCGCTGTTCAAACAGTACAGCGTGCTTGATCAGGGCGTGCGCGTGCTGCGCCCCCACATCATGCGCCTGCGCCGTAAACTGGACGGGCATCCGCGCCTGGCGCACCGCATCAAGACCGCGCGCGGCACCGGCTATTCATTCGTTTGATTCGCTTCACGAACGCATAGAAACCTCGCAGAGCAGAGCCTTTCATGGCGCAGCGGGCAGCGGCTTTCATTTTGTTTAGGCGCATGCGCGTATTTACACGCCCAGACAGCCCCGCAGAATCAGTTCGTACGGTGGCATCCATGAACTGCATGCCGGGCTGGATTGCTCCGACGAGGCAGACGAAGTGGTATGGCGATCGCACGTCGATGGAAATGGCGCGGAATCGAAGGAGTTAAAACCTGCTTCGCGGGACGATGACATCCGGGACGAATGGCATGCGCGCGGCGGTTTTGCCGCGTTGCGCATGTTCGGTGCGGTATTGGCGGCGCTGGCCGCCGCTGTCCTGGCGCTGGTCATGCTGCCCCGTTCCGCCCGGCCGGCGCGCGCCGCTGCGCCTGCCGCGTATGTCTTCACCAGCACGGTCGCCAGCCCGTATATCCCCGACCACGGCTGCCAGAGCGGCGCTTACGTGACGCAGACCATTACTGTGCCGAACCGCTTCGTGCTGGGCAAGGTGCGCGTCGGCGTGAACATGACGCACCCGTGGCGCGGCGACCTGTTTGTGCGGTTGGCTGCCCCCGACGGCACCAGCATAAATGTGCTCAACCTCGGCGACAACAACGCCAACTTCAATGTGCTGCTGGACGACGATTCGCCGTATGCGCCCGGCAGCGGTCCCGGGGCTGGCAGCCACGACACCAGCGCCCCCGCCTACCTGTATACGTGGCAACCGGCCGGGCCGCTGGCGGCGTTCAAACTGAAGAACCCGGCGGGCGCGTGGCAACTGTCCGCTTGCGATGGCTACTGGGGCGACGTGGGGCGCATCAATTCATGGAGCCTGTTTCTGGACGAAGACCGCTCCGACTACGCCGGCCTGCGGACTGCGGTCAGCCCAGCTGCACCGGCGCACAACGGCGACGCGTTGACCATCAGCGTCGCGATCTCCAACAACCTGAGCCGCGCCGGAAACGTGACGCTGGTCGACCCTGTGCCGGTCGGGACGAGTTACATCCCCGGCAGTGCAGCAGTCAGCCCGTCCGGCGGCACACTGGACACGAGCAGCGGCCGGGTAGCGTGGAGCGGGACGCTGGCAGCCGGCCAGTCCGCCACGCTCAGTTTCAGGGCGACCGTAACGGCGCAAAACGGCCGCATCACCAACACCGTCACGCTCAGCGACCCGCTGGCGCTTGCCGCCGTGCCGTTAACCGCAACCAACCCGGTGGCCGCGCCCGACTACTCGCTGAGCGCCATAAGCGCCGCGCCGATGCAGCCGGCCGGGTTGCCTTACGACGACCCGGTCAGCGTGTTCACCAGCCTGCCCGTCGCGTATACCATCACAGTCTCCAACGACGGCGCCGTCGCCGGGAACGCCAGCCTGAATGCCCCGCTGCCCGCCGGCGCTTCTTTCGTGCCGGGCAGCGCCGCCTCCAGCAGCGGCCCGTCGGCCTTCGACGGCGCGAGTATCGTATGGAACGGCAACATCGCGGCGGGCGGTCGCGCGGTCATCCGCTATCAACTCACTACCAGCGCGGTGAACGGCGTGCTCACGCACACGGCGACTATCAGCGACCCGCTGCTGGCAGCGCCGGTGTTGACGACGGCCAACCCGATTGCGATGCCGGCGCTGGATACCTCGAGCCTGGCCGCCAGCCGCAACGCGGTGGCCGTGGGCGAACGTTTCACCTACACGCTGGTCATTCGCAACAGCGGGCTGGCGCCGGCTGCATCGGCCAGCGCCGTCGCGGCGCTGCCAGCCGGGCTGCAGGCCGCAGGCGCGCCAGCCGCAAGCGCGGGAACGGCACAGTGGTCGGGCGCATTGCTGCTGTGGAAGGGCAGCGTCCCCGCCGGGGGCAGCGTGAGCATCGCCATACCGGTGGTCGCATCGACGCTGTGCGGCAGCGTCATCTCGGCAACCGCGGCGCTGTGGGATGCGGCGCTGACGGCATCGTTCAGCGCCCCCGCGCCGCCCGTGCAGACGTACAACCGGCTCATCCTCACCGAGGACTTTTCCAGCGCCGCATTCCCGCCGGCCGGCTGGCAGGTGGTGCGCAACAGCGGCAATTGCGACATCGGCGGGGCGGACTGGTACAACCGCACCGGCGGGCAGGGCGGCTATGCGCTCGCCAACAGCTATACCTGCGGCGACTACACGACCATGGATACGGAGCTGCGTTCGCCGGCCTTCAGCCTGGCCGGCATCGCCCGGCCTGTGCTGGAGTTCAAGTACGACTACTGCCAGGGCGACAGTTGGAGCCAGTGGGCCAAAGTAGAAATCAGCGCGAACGGCAGCGCCGGACCGTGGGCGCAGGTGTGGAAGGCGAACACCGACCAGAGCGGCCCGCGCATGGCGCAACTGGACCTGCGCGCCTGGGCGGGTCAGAGCAACCTGATGCTGCGCTTCCACTTCTCCACTCAAGGCTGGACGTACTGGTGGCAGTTCGACGATGTGCGCCTGTTCCAGGTCTGCCCGGTGCAAGCCAGGCCGGACCAGCAGGGCGCGGCGTGCAGTGGCCAGGCGGTCACGTATACGCTGGCCGTGGCGAACATGACCGCCGCCGACACTATCGCCATGACATACACAGCGCCGTCGACGGGCCTGTGGTCAGGCTGGCGCACGGCGATACAACCCGCCGGGCTTCGACTGGGTGCATACAGCACCGGCACCGTGGCAGTGATCATCCGCGTGCCCTGGGTGGACTCCCGCTCGCTGAGCGGCAGCGACCTGGTGGTGGCGCCCAGCGGCGCCGCCAGCGGGCAGGTCGGACAGGCGCTGCTGCACACCACCGCCGCCAGTTGCGCGGGCTGGCAGGACAGGGTGCCATCGCCCGGCGCGGCAGCCGATGCCGTGGTTGTCTACGCCAATGGCTACGTGTACCAGATCGGCGGGCGCATCGACGGCAGCTTCCAGTCGCTTGGCCGCGTCAACCGCTACGACCCTGCAGCGGATACCTGGCAGACCATGACGGCGCTGCCGACGCCGGCAGCCGGCGTGGATGCGGCAGCGCTGAACGGCATCATCTACGTGCCGGACGGCGAGACCAGCGCGCTGAAGGATTCGCAGACCACGCTGGTGCAGGCTTACGCGACCGCCACCGACCGCTGGACGGCCGTAGCGCCGCTGCCCGCGCCGCTGTCGTACTACCAGGCCGCCGCGCTGAACGGGCGGCTATATGTCATCGGCGGCTTCAGCCGCGGCGCTGTGACGAATACTGTGTACATCTACGACCCGGCATCGAATACGTGGCGCGCTGGCGCGCCCATGCAGCAGGCGCGCATCTATATCGCCGGCGGTTACGACGGCGCGCGCACGCTGGATACGCTGGAGATCTTCACCCCCGACGCGAACGGCGGCGGATCTGAACTTCACCTTTGCGCCGGGGAGCCAGTGCGCTTCGACGCCTTGAATATGGGGGGTACGCCGGTAGACCTCAGCTGGGATTTTGGCGACGGCGTGATATCGGACAGCAGCACTGCCCAGAGAT
>JAKALH010000279.1 GCA_021813225.1 Chloroflexota bacterium | reverse complement strand
GTGGGCACCGGGCTTGGTTTGAAGTCGATGGGCGCGCCCGCAGAACCGGTGCGTACGCAGGCCGTGAGCGCGCCGAGCAGCACAATCGCCAGCGCGGCAGCCCAGGGCGTGCGCGCCGGCCGGGCGGACGCGCGTGCGGGGTGTCTGTGCATGATGGATATTCTACGCGCGGGGAGCCGTTTTTGCGACCTTATAATACGCACATGCCAAACTTCATCCAGGGATATGCGCTCGTGCTGGGCATCGCCAACTACACCGCCGTCCGCTCCCTGCCGGAAACGGTGCTCAAGGACGCGCGCGACATCGCCGCGCTGTTGCGGCAGCCCGACCGCGCCGGTTATCCTGCCGACCACGTGCGGCTGATCCTGGACCATGACGCCACCAGGCAATCCATCCTGGATGGTCTGGCATGGCTGGCAGCATCCGCCCAAGGCGGCGCGACCGCCCTGGTGTACTACAGCGGTCACGGCGGCCGCTTCGACAGCGGCCCCAATCAGGGCAACTATCTGATTTCTGTGGATACGCGCCTGGATGCCTTACGCGCGACCGCCATCAGCGGCGATGAGCTGACCGCTGCGCTGCGCGCGATTGCCGCCGACCGGCTGGTGGTGCTGCTGGATGCCTGCCATTCGGGCGGCACCGGCGAGGCTAAGGATGCCGGCTTCGCCGATGCGCCGGAGATGAAAGGCGGGCTGGATTCGCGCGTGTATGACCAGTTGGCGCAAGGCGCTGGACGCGCCGTATTCGCCTCGTCGAAAACCGGCGAACTGTCCTACGTGCTGCCAGGCGCGCCGAACAGCCTGTTCACACAGGTCATCCTGGAAGCCCTGAACGGCAAAGCCCGCCAACGCGGCGATGGCCTGCTGCGCCTGTTCGATATCGTCGAGTATGTGTGGGATGAAGTGCCCAGGCGGTATCCGCAGCAGCATCCCATCTTCAAGGCGCAGGATATCGACTCCAACTTTCCGCTGGCCCTGTACCTGGGCGGGCAGAAGGCGCTCGAACCCGCGGCGGCGCTGACGCCGCTGCAGACGGCGGTGGACCGCGTACAGTTGCGCGACCTGATTGTGGCGCGCAAAAACCTGGAGGACCTGGAACTGCTGTGCGACGACGTGGAAAATGAGATGCACCGCGACGGCATCGACCTGCAGTTCGACATGGAGGCCGTGGGCGGGCAGGGCAAAGCGGTGCGCGTCAAGCGCCTGATCGAGTATCTGGACCGCCGCGGTCGGCTGGCCTATCTGGTGCGCGCCATCCGCAAAGAGTATCCCGGCGAAATATAGCCGGCCGGCTGGAATACGGACATGGACATCCTGATGCCGAAAGTCGGCCTCACCATGACCGAGGGAACGATCACGCAGTGGCACAAACGCGAGGGCGAGCGCGTGGGCAAGGGCGAACTGCTGTTTACCTTCGAGACGGAGAAGTCAACGCTGGAATATGAGTCGCCGCTCGAAGGCGTGCTGGCGCGCATCCTGGTGCCGGTCGGGCAGGTCACCCCGTGCCTCGCGCCGGTGGCGGACATCGATCGCCAATCTCCCGCCTCTATTCCCCATGCCCCGGTATCGCCGCGGGCGCGGTTGCGCGCAAGAGAGTTGGGAATTGACATCGCCACAGTGCCGGCCAGCGGGCCGGGCGGCGTAGTGCTGGAACGCGATGTGCTGGCCTGCACCGAACGGCAATCCGGCGCGGCTGCGCGCACCACGCCGGTTGCCCAGCGCGCCGCCGCGGAGTTGGGTGTGGACCTGGCCGCCGTGAAGGGCAGCGGTCCGGGCGGGCGCATCACACGCGAGGACGTGGACCGCGCTGCGGAATCCCGCCGGCAACCGCCATCGCCGCCCCCGAACCTGCAGGCGCTTACACCGGCGCGGCGCATCACCGCTCAACGCACCGCCGAGAGCGCCCGCACTGCCCCGCACGTCACGCTGACCACCGAAGCCGACGCCACCGCGCTGGTCAGCGCGCGCGAGCAGTTGATCGCGGAACTGGGCGAGAAGGTCTCATATAACGCGCTGCTGGTGGCCATCGCGGCGCGCGCGCTGAAAGAGCATCCGCAGTTGAACGCCAGTTGGGCCGAAGGCGGCATCGCGCTGCACAATCACATCGCCATCGGCGTGGCCGTAGACACCCCGCGCGGGTTATACGTGCCGGTGGTGCCCGATGCGTCGCGCCCGCTGGTGCAGATTCATCGCGTATTGACCGAACTGCTGGCGCGCACGCTGGCCGGTACGGCCGGAAACGACGACTTCAGCGGCGGGACGTTCACCATCACCAACCTGGGCATGTATGAGATCGACGCATTTACGCCGATCATCAACCAGCCGCAATGCGCCATCCTGGGCGTGGGACGCATCGCGGGCAAGCCGGTCGCGCGCGGCGAGCAGGTCGTGGTGCGCCAGATGATGACGCTCAGCCTGTCCTTCGATCACCGCGTGGTGGACGGTGCGCCCGCGGCGCAATTCCTGCAGCGCATCAAGGCATTGATCGAGCGCCCGTTTGCGCTGCTGGTGTGAGGCGGAGAGGGCAGAGGGCAGAGGTCAGAAGGCAGAGACCGGAGATTGGTATGGGAATCCCGGAATCCGGTTGGACTGCGTTCGACGGAAGACGCCGGGATTTCCCTGTTGTTACGGCTGCTTGCCGACGCAGCGCCAGAAGTTATCGTGGAGCAGGTCGGCCACGTCGCGTTCGATCTCGGCGCGTTCCGGCACCCAGCCGGTTGCCATCAAGTCGGCGTATTTATCGACCAGCACGCGGGCGATGATGGCGCGCGAGTGCGCCCATTTGTAAATCACCTGTTCCAGCACGCGCGCATCGGAGTGCTGCGGGATGAAGCTGGTGCCCAGCAGTTCCAGGCGCATGCGCGTCATATCTTCGATGATGACCGGGTTGTTCATGAACCACCAGCACCCGAACACCATCAGGTTGCGGAACTTGCGCGCCAGCACGATCAGCTCATGCTGATTCTCGCGCGAGAGCACGGTGACGAAGAAGCGGTTGTGCGGGTACTCGCGCGCCAGCCGCGCCACATAGCCCAGCGCGGCGCGCCCCAGCGCGTCGCCCGCCGTCCGCAATGCCGGGTTCACCAGGCGTTCCGATCCGATCATCATCGCGAACGGGATGCCCGCTTCGCGGCAGACCGGCAGGATGCATTCGGCCAGCACGCGGCTGGCGACGGTGCCATCGGGGTAGGTGAAGTCCGGCGGCAGCGAGACCGCCATATACAACGGCGCCATGCGCTCCACCCATTCGTGCAGGAAGCGCTGCACCTCGGCGGCCGATGCGCCGCTGAGCGCGCCGTCGACCCGATAGCCCCAGCCCTGCAGTCGCGGCACGGCTTCCGACCAGCCGCGCAACAGCGGGTCGATGCGCAGCGCGGCATGAAAACCGGCCTGCGGCCTGCCGCCGCTCAGCCAGAACGGCCTCTCCGCATCGTCGAACGGGTCGTTGGTCATCACCACGTGGTCGAGATGGGCCAGTTGCAGCGAGCGCGCCACCTGCTGCTCGGCGCTCACGCCGGCCAGGGCAGTGCGCAGGTCGCCCAGGTCGCGGCTGCGCACGTCCATGCCCAACGCCTTGAACGAGGTCAGCACGCCGCGCCCGGCTTCGCTCAGCGGCGAGTGCTCGATGAACAACTTCTGCCAGATCAGGTCGGCCTGCCGTTGCACAGGCCAGCCGAAGAACTCCTCCGGCTCCACGTCCGACCAGCGCATCACCTCGGCCACCAGGTAGTGATAGGTGAGCAGCGCATCTGCACCCCACAACAGCAACGGGCCATGCGGGCTGCGCATGTTGGGGGAATACAGATGCGTGTGCATGTCGGTGATCGGCTGGCGTTCGACGATCTCGCGCACGGCGCGCGGCAGATCACTCAAGGTTAGTTGTGCCATGGGCTGATTCTAAGCCCGTTGCCCGTCAACCGAGCTTGACGTGGCCGAGGGATGTATAGCGCGCGCCGGACGGGCGCAGTTCGCTGCGCATCAGGTGCACGGTGTCCGCGATGATGGCGCCCACCGGCCCCAGGTCGAAGCGGCGCACCATCTCGCCCAACTGGCCGCGCTCTTTCAGTCCGACCTCACGCCCGACGCGACCCAGTGTGAAGTGCGGAGAAAACGGGCGCTCTTCCGGATCAAAGCCCAGGCGGGCGCACTCGTCTTCCAGGTGCTGCGCCAGGGCGGTCGCAGTCTTCACATCGCCGACCAGGCCGGCCCAGATGACATTGGGGCGCTGGTAGTTGGGGAAACAGCCCGCCCCGCGCACGGCCAGTTCAAACGGCGCAACGCCCGCGCAGGCAACCTGCATGGCGCCCAGCACGTGCGGCACACGCTCCGCCTCGATGTCGCCCAGAAACTTCAGCGTCAGGTGCACCCCGGCGGGGTCCACCCAGCGCACGAAGCCGCTGATCGGCTCGGCGCGCAGGCGATTCTGCGCTCTGACCAGGGCCGTCTTGACGGCGTCATCCAATTCGACCGCGATAAAGACACGTAATACTGCCATTGCTCAGTGACCTGCGGCACCATTTGGCAGGGTGACCACTCCCTCAAAGCGTTATTTTCTCACAGACCCACACGGCGACCCCGGAGCGTCCGGCGGCTGCGCGCTGCACGCTGAGCTGGAAGCCGGCCCGTTCGTACAGACGGCGCACGGCGCTCCTGTCGAGATCGTTCCAGATGCTGAGGCGTGCCCACCACCCCAATAACAGCGCAGGCCGTTCCGGCGCATGAGGAACAACGACCAGCCGTCCGCCGGCGGCCAGCACTCGCGATGCCTCCGCCAGCATATCGACCGAGAGTATGAACTCGGTCGGGAATGTGCTGATGATGGTGT
>JAKALH010000278.1 GCA_021813225.1 Chloroflexota bacterium | reverse complement strand
GGGTGCGCTCCACACCTCCCACAGACCGGCCATAGCAAAAGGCTCGCCGCTCTTCAGGCGAATCAGCATCGGCGTTTTCGTTTTGCCGTCGCTCTCTTTGCGCCACTCATAGAAGCCGTCTGCCAGCACCAGACAGCGGCGTTTTTTGAATGCGGCACGAAAGGCCGGTTTCTCCGGCACCGTCTCGGCGCGCGCGTTGATCATCTGCGCGCCGATAGCCGCATCTTTCGCCCATGAAGGTATCAGGCCCCACTGAACTGTCGAGAGCTTCTCAGGTGATTCGTTCAACACGACCGGGACATTCTGCGTCGGGGCGACGTTATATCGCGGAGCTGGCATCCCATCAGCCGCACTGAGGTGGAAACGCTCCATCAACTCAGCGGGGTCGACTGTAACGGTAAATCGTCCACACATGGTAGACTCAGTATAGAACTAATGTTCTACACTGTCAAACTTCACACACCTGGCTGGAAGCATCAGGGTTTCAGAGCGTCGGCAACCGGCCGCGGCTTACCCGCAGGGGTAACGATGGAAAACCACTTCATCTGTTCGCACGGATCTGGATATAGTGGCGAACGGCTGAAATCGTAATTCCACAGGAACATGACGCCCATCCACGGCCAGTTTGTTTTAGCGTAAGCGAAGGCTCGCTTCACGTAGTCGGCCTGCTGCGCCGCGGAGACCTTCTGCCAGTTCAGGTCGGGCCACGAACAGCTCACACCTTCATCCTGCGGATTCATCAACCAGCCGAATTCCGTCGCCCACATCTGCTTATCGGCGGCGCCATACTGCACCATCAGTGCGCGATGCGCCTCGGCTCGCCTGAAGGCAAGGCCTTTGACGTTATCGGCATTGGGGTCCTGCTCCGGCGGATAGGCATACCCATAAGGATGAAATCCATAAGCGTCGAACAGGCCCGCGGCGCCGGCGCTGAACATGCTGCGCGCATATGCCAGGTCGTCCGCATGACCCGGCCCATCGCCTCCGGTTGGCGCCAGCCCGGCCGAGACCACGATGGCATTGGGGTCGCCGGTCTTGATGCGCGCATAAGCGATGGCCAGCAGGCGCGTGTATAAAAGCGGGTCTGGTCGCGCATTACCCCACTCGCGCGACAGATTCACCTCGTTGCCGATCGCATAGGCCTGGATCAGGCCGCGCTTCTCGCGCGCAGTGTCCTGCAGCGCATTCGCCCAGGCGTTGATATCTTCGCTGCGCCCGCTGATCGCATTTCCCAGCGGAACGCGGTACAGGATTTTGAAGGGAGGCACAGGATAATTCGGCGGCAGGAAGACCTCAATCCACTGAAAGTTGAGCTGCTTAAGCAGCCCGACATCGGTGGTATCGGCGACGTTGATTCCACGCTCGGCCTGAAGCTGGAGCAGCGCCGGCTGCGACATAGCAACGGCAGACGACACCTTACCCGGCAGAGCGGTCGCTATACCCAGCGCTGAGACAAGCACGATGGCGCTTAACAGGCATCCCAGAAGCGCCGAATACGCTCTTGCGTTTCGCATCAGTTCTTCGCTTGCTGGACCGCGCGCAATTCCTGGCGATGGCGCTCCTGCCGTTCCAGAAATGCGAGGATAGTAAACGCCTCGCTGATATCCTCAATCCCGACCAGACCCAGGTAGTTGGAGTTATCGTAAACGGCAACGACGCGCTTGCCGTTTTGCGCCATCGTCTCGCTGACGTCCTGCAGCGTCTTCGACGATTCGACCTTCAGCACATCGCGTTCCATGATTTCAGTGGCGTAGAGATCGATGGTACTCGTTGCCAGCGCGCGCAGCACGTCGTCGCGGGTGACGATACCCAGCAGATTACTGCCCTGCATGACGGCAAAGTTAGGCTGATGACTGGTCAACAGATAATCGACGACCTTGCTCACACGGTCGCCCACCACCAGCGTCAGGGCGTTTTTATTGTAGGCATCCCCCACCCGCCGCGTGGTCAATACGGTCTTGGAGTCGGCGGTTGCCGTCTCCTGGCCCGCGCCGAAGAAGACGAAAACCGCAATCAGTATGAGGATGAAATTGCCGTCCACCAGGCCGAAGATACCGATGCCCAGAGCAATCACCTGCCCGACAATCGAAGCAATGCGTGTCGCGCGTCGATACCCCAGCGGCATCGCCAGTAATGCCCGCATGAAGCGTCCGCCATCCAATGGGAAAGCCGGAATCAGGTTGAATACAACCAGCGACACGTTAGCCGCCAGCAACCAGAGCAACATACTGGTCAGGCTCGGTTTGCCCATATTCAGCAGCAGGCCGCGCCCGTTCAACAGGTCTACGCCGCCAAAACCACCCAGGGCCACAAATAGAATCGCGGCAATGACGACGTTCACCAGTGGGCCGGCAATCGCGATCAGCATCTCCTGAATCGGCTTATCGGGATTCCTGGTAATCAGCGAGACGCCGCCCAGCGGGAGCAGCGTGATCTCGCGAACCGGAATGCCGAAATGCACTGCGACAAGACTGTGTCCCAGTTCGTGCAGGGTGACGCACGTAAACAGAAGGATCATCAGCACGACGCCATATAGCGCGCCGCCGATGGTCCCGGTCATGCCTCCCCACTGAACGGCGCCCAGGATCAGGATCAGGAAGAAACTGATGTGGACTTTGATCGAGATACCGCGAATGCGTGCGATTTGAAATGACCAGCCCATGTTTGTGACTCGCTAATGCAGTTCCGCCAACACAGGCGGTGTTTTCGCCACATAGGGCGTAAAGGTGTCGAGCAACCGGCCGGGGATGCGCCCGGACACGTAGATCGAACGTTCCTCCGGAGCTTCCGCTTCGACGACACCTTCGCGCCGGAAAAGCGCCATCAGGTCGCCGGCTTTGTAAGGCAGCCGGACCGTAATCGACACCATACGCTCATACAGAACGGCTTCAATTTCCTTAAGCAATTGCTCCAGTCCCGTTTTGTGCAAGGCCGATATCGGTATACCATCCTGCAACGGTCCCTGCCGCGCGAAACGCGGCACATGGCCGCCGTTTGCCTGAGCAGGGATTTTAACCAGCCGGTCCGATTTGTTCAGCGCCACGACGACCTGCTTGCTTCCGGCGCCCAGTTCCGCCAGCGTATCCATCACCGTCGCCGCCTGTGCCTCGCAATCGTGGTGTGTGATATCCACCACATGCAGAAGCGCATCGGCCTCGGTGATCTCCTCCAGCGTGGCGCGAAACGCGGCGACAAGTTGCGTGGGGAGTTTCTGGATGAATCCGACTGTATCGGTGAAGAGGACGACGTGTCCGCCCGGCAGGCGGACGCGGCGCGTGGTCGGGTCCAGCGTCGCAAAGAGCTTGTTTTCTACCAGGACATTGGCGTTCGTCAGGGCGTTAAGCAGCGTCGACTTGCCGGCATTGGTATAGCCCACGACGGCAACGACTGGTATTTCATTGCGCCGGCGATGGGCGCGATGCTGCGCCCGCTGTTCACGCACGTCATCCAGTTCGGCGCGCAGATGCGCCAGGCGCTCGCGAATACGCCGCCTGTCGATTTCGAGTTGTTTTTCACCCGGCCCGCGCAGCCCTACGCCGCCGTTTCCGCTGCGGCCGGCACCGCCGCCGGCCTGCCGTGCCAGGTGTGTCCACTGGCGGGTCAGGCGCGGAAGGCGGTACTGGTATTGCGCCAGTTCCACCTGCAGCGACCCTTCGCGAGTCTGCGCATGCTGGGCGAAGATGTCGAGAATCAGCGCCGTTCTGTCCAGCACCAGGATATTCTCGCCCAGGGCTTCTTCCAGTTCGCGCTGGTGGCGGGGCGACAATTCATCGTCAAATACAACGATGTCGAAATTCAACGCCGTACGCCATGTCTGCAGTTCCTCAACTTTCCCGACGCCGATATAGGTGTTAGGATTTGGAACCTCCAGCGTTTGCGTCGTCTCGCCGACGACCTCAAGACCTGCCGTTTCGCACAGCAGCGCCAGTTCCTGCATCGACGCATCCAGGGCCAGTCGCGTATGGTGCTGCCGGAATGAATCGCCGGTCAGGTTTACACCGACCAGAAACACCCGCGGCGCCGTATTCGTCGTATCAATCTTCAATTTACTTCTAGGCATATATCAAGGTGCGCTCAGTGTCAGCTATGACACCGGCGAATTGACTCTTCCTCCATTACCGGCAATTGTCAACATAATCTTACAACATGTCACTTCATGTCAGCGTGGATGCAATTGGACTGCCATAGCATTCGGCCCGATTGCAACATGTTCGAACCAGTAGTTGGCCGATGCGCTGTCAAGCTGGAGCTGCAACCAGTTCGTGAAACCTCCCAACAACTCGACCGGAATCACCACCCACCCAAAGGTAGTGCCTTGGAGACCGAGCAGGTCTATGGAGGCCGATTCCGGTTTCACCACCAGTCGTCCATTAAAAGTATATACAGCCAACCCCGTCACCACGCGCAGGTTCCCCAGCGCCTTCATCCGAGTGTTAAGTGCCACATCTCCGCCGTCCAGGAATTGGATGTGCACCTCACTGACAGGAGAGTCTGGAAAAATCAGTAATTGGTCGGCCAACGAAGTAGCCTTCACATTGTCATATCGCAGTTCAACTGTCAGATCACGCGGGATGAAACGCAGCGCCCTGAGTTCCTGGACCGCAATAGCGGCCGCCTGTTGACTCACCGGTACAGGAGAAAATGTGACTGTGATGAAACGGCTGGCGAATAACCCGCCGCTGAAGGCGCACAACACGGTCAGCATAGCGAGAACGCCGGTGATGACGCCGATCTTGAGGGCACGATCGGCCGGGAGATTCAATATCGAACGGCCTGCTGGGGTAGTCTCGTCAGCATCCGGTACGATGAGCTGGAACGTTGCAGGAGTTGAAACAGCCTG
>JAKALH010000277.1 GCA_021813225.1 Chloroflexota bacterium | reverse complement strand
TCGGCAGCGTGACTCAGCGCCTGGTACGTTTCCCAGGCCTGTTTGCCTTCCATAGCCAGGAAGAAGGTCTGGCCGCGCATCTGCTCAATCTGGCGCACCTGGTCCAGCAACCTCTGCACCAGTTCGAAGTCCGGCGTCGCCGGCGCCCAGGCGGCCACCAACCGATGCAGTTGCACCTGGCCGACCGCATTATTGCGGAATTGACCGAAACCGCTCGCCGCGGCATTGAGGATTGCGTTTGCCAGGTCGCGGTCTCCCTGCATGCCCTGCACGGCGCCCAGCCGCGCGTAAGCCTGCAGCTTCAGCCGTTTCGACTGGTTATCCTCGGCGATGGCGGTGACTTCCCGCGACAGGTTCAACGCCTGCTGAAGCAGCGCCGCGCGTTTTTCAGCGGCAGGCTCTCTCAACGCACTGTTATACAGGACGTGCGCCTGAGCCATCAATGCCGTAAAGAGCACCTCACTGCGTTCCGTCGGCAGGGCGACCTGGCGCGCCAGCGCGAGCGCAGCCGCTCCGGACTGGACTGCTTCTTCGTACTTGTCCTGCACCATGAAGACGAGTGCCAGTGTGCAGAACCCCAGGATGCGCATGTTCTGGTTTCCTGTGGCGTCCGCCAGTTCCAGGCCGCGCTTGGCCATCTCCACCAGGTTTTCACTGGAGTCGCTGAACAGCAGCCGATCGACCAGGTTGATGGTGGTCTCGGCGCGCAGCGCATCGTCCTGGATCTGCTCCGCCAGCGTGACCGCCTCGGCGGCGGCCCGCAAAGCGCCCAGCGTATCGCCCATTTCGTCCAGCACCGCCGAGCGGACCAACTTGACGCGGGTCAGCAACTCGAAGCCGCCGCGGCCCATGTCGCGCGTCAGTTCTTCGGCGCCTGTGACGGCCTCGAAGGCTTGTTTCAGTTCGCCTTGCTCGAAGAGGCACATGGCAGCGATACGCTGCGCTTCCACCTGTACCCAGCGCTGCTGCGGATAACTGGATCGTATGACGGTGGTCGCGCTGGCCAGCGCCTTGTCGAAGTGCCCGGCGCGGAACAGCAGCAGGCTGCGCCGGATGTTGAGGCTGTCGCGGCGGGCCAGGTCGCCGGTGCGCAGGTAAAGCCGGTCCAGCTGGTTCAGCGCATCCATGGCCTGGCTGTCCTGGCCCAGGTTCAGATGCGCCCAGATTTTGACCTGCCAGAGCACATGGCGGTCGGCGCGCGCCCCGGAGCCGATCGCGTCCAACTGATTCATCCATTCCAGGATGGTGCGGTGGCGCCCCTGCTGCATCAGGGCCGGCGTGTGGCTCTCCATGAGCCGCATGACATCTTCGCTCCAGCCGCCAGCCAGGTAATGCCGGATGGCGTTATCGACGAGGCCGCGGCGTTCGTAGGCCGCGCTGACTTCATGTTGAATCTGGGCGAAGCGTATGGGGTCGTCTTCGCGCAGGCGCTGCTGAAGAAACTCGCGGAACAGCGGATGGTAGCGGAAGGTCGGTTCGCTGGAGCCGTTCGCATCCGCTGTGCCAATCGTCTGTATGAACAAGTTGCGCCGTTCGACTTCGGCAATCCACTCCGCCGTGTCGGTCCAGTTCAGTTCGCTATTGGCGAACGAGACGGAGATTTCGTCCAGCACGCTGGACCGGCACAGGAACTCCTGCAACGGCGCCGGCAAACCCTGCAGCACCTGCACCATGAGGTAGTTGCCGAGCAGGTCCACAGCGCGCGGCACACCCAGGCCAATCTGCGCGTCGCGCATCCGCCCGATGTGGTTGGTCATCAACAGGCCGACCAGCCAGCCTTCCGTAGCGGCATTGGCGTTGGCGGCGACGCTGTCGCTGATCTCCGTCGCGGGCAGCCCATGGAAGGCCGCAATCAACTGGCGGGTCTCTTCGACATCCAGGCGCAGCAGCGCCTGGCCGATCGCGGCGAGCTGCTGGTGCGCGATCAACACGCCTAATTGCAGGGGCGGCAAATTGCGGCTGGCGATGATCAGATGCGCCTCTTCAGGCAACTCTTTGATGAGTTGATCGACGAACTGGACGACGGGCGTCGACGACTCGACCACATGGAAGTCGTCCAGCACCATGCAGATGGGCTGCACCAGGTGGGCGGAGATTTCCCGAACCAGTGTGCGCGCCAGCAGCATCACGTTCTGCTCGATGGCCGGCGACGAGGCGAGCAACTGCATCGTCTGCGCGCCGAAGCCCGGGAAGCACCGCTTCAGCGAGTCCACCAGCCCTTCGCTGAAGACCCGCAGATCGCGCTCGCCTTCGTTAAGCGACAACCAACTGAATGCGAAGCCCTCGGCCTTTGCGAATTGGGTAAGCAGGCCGGTCTTGCCGTAGCCGGCAGCAGCGACTACGAGAATCAGACGAGAATCCAGCGCCGCATAAAGCGCATCGAGTGCGCGCTGCCTTACGACCCAGTTATTGCGTGGTTGAGGGAGTTGGTTGTGTGACACGGCTTATACCTGAGTCTCCCCGGCCTTAAGGGCCGCTCCAATGAAAGCATTCAGGGTGACGATAAATCACGCTTGAGAGGTTATTTTACTTTCATTTTTCAAAATGACGCATGGGCTGTGCGGTTTGCGGCATTGACAAGCCGCGATCCGGCAAACGGCAGCGTCATGCCGCGCATACGCCCCTCACGCCAATGTTCCGTTAATGTCCGACCGATACAGCCATGTTACTTTTTTAGCTAAAATGCATCCTACATGGCATAGCGACAGGAAATGGAGTAGAAGGTTACTAAGATGTCCGAAAAACTAGCGATAATCGGGTCCGGCCCGGCCGGCCTGACGGCGGCGATCTATGCAGCCCGGGCCTTTCTGGAGCCACTGGTCTTCGTAGGCCCCGAGTTCGGGGGGCAGATCGCCATCACCACGGAAGTGGAAAATTACCCCGGCTTTCCGAACGGCTTACAGGGGCCGGAACTGACCGCCGCCATGCGCGAACAGGCCGAGAAGTTCGGCGCGCGCCTCGTGGAAGAGACCATCGAGAAGGTCGACCTGAGCCGGCGGCCATTCAAGCTGACGTCGTCGAATGGCGCCTACGAGGTAGACACTCTCATTATCGCCACGGGCGCTTCGCCGCGCCGGCTGGGCGTGCCGGGCGAAGATCAGTTCGTCGGACGCGGCGTATCGTATTGCGCCACCTGCGACGGCTTTTTCTTCCGCGATAAGGAAATCATCGTGGTGGGCGGCGGCGACAGCGCCTTCCAGGAAGGGATATTCCTGACCAAGTTCGGCTCGCGCGTGCGCATCGTGCACCGGCGCGACGAGTTCCGCGCCGGCGCGACGCTGCAGCGGCGCGCAAAAGAAAACCCCAAGATTGAGTTCGTCACCAGCAGCGTCATCGAGCAGATCGAAGGCAACGGCAAGGTCAAGGATGTCGTCCTGAAGAATGTGAAGACCGGCGAGAAGACGACAACGCCGGTGGAAGGGGTGTTCGTGTTCGTGGGCCACATCCCCAACACGCAGTTATTCAAGGGACAACTGGAAATGGACCACGAGGGCTACCTGACGGTGGATCAGCACCTGCATACCAGTGTGCCGGGCGTCTTCGCCGCCGGAGAAGCGCATGACAACTGGTTCAAACAGGCCGTCACCTCCGCGGGCTTCGGCTGCATGGCGGCGATGGAAGCGGAGAAGTTTCTATCTCAAACGAACTAAGAATTCCTGACAAAACCCGGCGAAGTCCGGCATTTTGTCGGGAACTCAAGCGGCGCGCATGCGGTTGTCTTTCAGTTCATGCGTGACCTCAGCCAGGTTCAGCGCTTCCATCAACGGCGGGATGTAGGTGGCAAACTGGCCGCGCAGGCCCGGCTTCAAACCGTACCAGCCGCCTACGGGATTGCCCGGCGAACGCGCCCACGCTTCCACGGTGCCGCCGTCGGCCGGCTTCTGCTCTTCCGCGCTGCCCAGAGGCATCCAGTCGCCGCGCGCCTTCAGCATCGCATACAGGTCCTCGATGCAGCGCAGCAGGTAGCGCCGCTCGGTGCGCCCCGCGATGCACACCAGCACCGGCGGGCTGGCCGCCAGGTCGCGGTACATCTGGTAATCTGCGGCGGTGCCCGGCGCCTGCAGCAGCCACGGGTTTTCCCTTGTCCCCAGACCTCTGACTTTTACTCTTGCCATGTCTCACCCCCCGGAAATAGTCGGCTTATATTGCCTTGAACTGCGCCATGCGGATGCGGTAGGTCGCCTGCGCCACCGGCCCGTCCAGCAGCGGGTCGCGCGTATCGACCATCCACTGCCGCAACGTGCGAATCAGTTCGTCGCGCCTGTGCCGGTGCGCGGGATCATCCGCCAGATTGTGCTGCTCGTACGGGTCAGCTTCCAGATCGTACAACTCGAATGCGGGATGGTATTGCAGCGCGTAAGGGACGTTCAGCGCCCTGGCTACTTCCACGTAGCCTTTGGCGTTATTGTCGTAGTCGGGCGAAGTCTCCTGCCATGGCGCAAATTCGAAGTTGGCGATCAGCTTCCAGCGCGAGGTGCGGATGGCGCGCATGGGATCGTAGTACGTGTGGTAGGTCTTCTCGGCAAAGACGGCTTCATTGGGAACATACGCGCCGCCGCGCAGCAGTTCCGCAAAACTGCGCCCGTGCAGATTCGGCGGGTGCGGAAGACCGAGCAGATCGAGCAGCGTGGGCAGCACATCCACGTTGGATATCATCTCGCGGCGCACGACGCCCTGCGGCCCGCCCGGCACCGCCATGATCAGCGCCACCTCGATGCCCGGGTCATACAGCGTCATCTTGGCGTGCGGGAAGGCGATGCCGTGGTCGGCGGTGAACACCACAATCGTGTCGGCGGCGATGGGCGACTGGCGCACCGCCTGCACGACCTGGCCGAAAGCCCGGTCG
>JAKALH010000276.1 GCA_021813225.1 Chloroflexota bacterium | reverse complement strand
ATCATCTTCCGGGCGCGGTTTTAACAGGTAGACCTGCACCGTACAGCCAGCGCCATCAGGCTCGGCAGCGCACAGGCGATGCAACTCGTCGGCGCAGACCAGCCCGTCGCCGCCATTATTGCCGGGCCCGGCCAGAATCAGCACATGTGTTGGGCGATCGGATTCCGCAGCGCACCAGCCAGCCATACGCCGGTGGATGAGCGCGGCTGCATACGTGCCGGCGCGATGCATCATCTGGCCGTAGCTCAGGCCGGCGGCATCTGCTGCGCGTTCGATGTCGCGCATCTGCGCTACGGAAACGATGTCCATGTCAATCTCAAGCAAAAACGTCAGGGGTTGCGGAATATTTCAGCCCACCCGGCTCGTGAGGCTGTGACCATCTACGCAGTCATGGCATCAAACCGGCATCGTCAAACCTTGCCCAGTAACGCCAGACTCTCGCCGACGACATGGTCGACGGTAAAGCCAAACGCTTTGAAGACATCCTTATACGGTCCGGACAGGCCAAACGTCTCCTGTGTGACAAAGCGGACTCGCGGGCCGGTGTATTTATGCCAGCCCTGCTGCACGCCGGCCTCAACCACCAGCTTCGGCAGGCCAGCCGGGAGAACGGATGCCTGATATGCCGCGTCCTGCTTCTCAAAAAGTTCCCAGGAAGGCATCGAAATGACACGGGCCTTGATGTCTTTCGCGGCCAGCGCTTTAGCGGCGTCCAGCGCCAGACTCACTTCTGAACCGCTGGCTACCAGCAGCAGATCCGGTTTGTCGGCATCCTGAAGCACGTAGGCGCCGCGCAGCAGACCCGTGCTGGGCGGGAGTATCGGCAGCGCCTGGCGGGTGAGCAGCAACGCGACCGGCCCGGCGGCTTCAACGGCTACCTTCCAGGCCAGCGCGGTTTCGTTGGCATCCGCAGGACGAATGACGATAAGCCCTGGCATGGCGCGCAGTGAAGCCATCTGTTCCACCGGCTCATGTGTCGGCCCGTCCTCTCCGACGCCGATGCTGTCGTGGGTGAACACGAACACGACGTGCGCCTGGCTCAACGCGGCCAGGCGGATGGCAGGGCGCATGTAATCGCTGAAGGTGAAGAAGGTGCCGCCGTATGGAATCATCGCGCCATGCAGTGCCATGCCGTTCATGATGGCGCCCATGGCATGCTCGCGGATGCCAAACCGGATATAGCGCCCGCTGAAGTCGCCTTTCTTCAAGGACGCAGCGCCTTTAGGCATCGTGTTATTCGACGGCGTCAGATCGGCAGAGCCGCCCAGCAACATCGGCAGGCGATTGATGATGGCGTCGATGATATGACCGCTGGCGGCGCGGGTGGCAATCGGCTTGTCGGCGGGATTGAATACCGGCAGAGCCTTTTCCCAACCGGCAGGCACCGCGCCGTTTATGGCCTGCTGTAATTCCTGCGCCAGGTCGCCATGCGCGGCTGCGTACCGCGACCACAGATCAATCCAGGCGGTCTCGTGCGCGGCTGCCTTCATACCTGCAGCGCGCCACTTCGCCAGCACATCGTCGCGTACGTCGAAGAACCTGTCAGGGTCCGCGCCAAGTTTGACCTTGGCAAGCCTGACCTCTTCAGCGCCTGGCGCATCGCTGTGCGCCTTCTGAGTGCCCTGGCGATTCGGCATGCCGAAACCAATAACTGTTTTGCAGCAGATGATGCTGGGTTTATCGGTGACAGACTGGGCCGCTTTAATGGCAGTTTCAACCGCCGCCATATCATGGCCATCGACGGTCTGGGTATGCCAGCCATAAGCCTCAAAACGTTGTGGGACATTGTCACTGTACGACAGCGCCGTCGGACCGTCGATGCTGATGCCGTTGTCGTCATAGAACCAGATGAGCTTGCCAAGGCCAAGGTGGCCGGCGAGTGAGGCGGCTTCATGGCTGATGCCTTCTTCAAGGTCGCCATCGCTGACGATGACATAGGTGTAATGATCGACGACATTGATACCTTCGCGGTTGTAGCGGGCCGCCAGCCACGCTTCGGCCATCGCCATCCCGACCGAATTAGCGATGCCCTGCCCCAGCGGCCCTGTCGTCACCTCAATACCGGGGGTGGCGTGGTTTTCCGGGTGGCCGGGTGTGCGGCTGCCTACCTGCCGGAAGTGCTTCAGGTCATCCAGGCTCAGGTCATAGCCCGTGAGATAAAAGATCGAGTACGGCAGCATGGAACCGTGTCCTGCCGAGACAATGAAGCGGTCACGGTTGAACCACCTGGGGTTCTGAGGGTTATAGCGCAGAAAGCGTGTATACAGCACGTAGGCCACATCGGCCATGCCCAGCGGCATACCGGGATGTCCGGAATTGGCTGTCTGCACCGCATCCAGCGTCAGCGTGCGGATGGTGTTGGCGCAGGCCCGGTCGAGTTCACCGTATGTTGATTCTTGTGTCATGTGGTATATCCCTGCGATGAAATTGCGTTCTGGTCTGCGCGAAGGGCGCAGCATCGATTGCTCGCGAGATTATATAACGCGCACTGGTTGAAACAGGCTAATCGGCCACATGTTCCGTGTGAGGGGCGTCCGGCTGCGTTGTAACCGGCGGTTTCTGGACACGCGACAACTTCACCCGGGCAACCCGCAATTTGTCCATCTCCTCGACGCGCATGCGCACGCCATAGGATTTAAGTTCTATCTCGTCGCCCGTTCTGGGGATGCGGCCCAGTTGCCCCATGATATAGCCGCCGATGGTGTCGTAATTCGGGTCGACCAGGTCCAGGTTAAACGCTTCATTCACGTCTCCGATACTGGTCAGGCCATTGATGGTGGCCGTGCCGTCCGGGCCATGCAGAATAGCAGGCTGCGTCTCGGCAGTGACGTCGCCCACGTCGCCGACGATCTCGGCCAGCAGGTCATCCAGAGTCACCAGTCCGGCGGTGCCGCCATATTCATCAAGCACGATGGCGATATGTTCGTGGCGCGCGCGGAACTGCTGCAGCAGTTCGTCGGCGCGCTGCGAATCGGGCACGAAAAATGCCTCGCGCATCAACTGCCGCACCGTCAGCCCGCGCATGGTCGGCGCGATCGCGCGAATCATATCTTTGCTGTGCAGAATGCCGGTGATGTGGTCCAGCGAGCCTTCATACACGGGCAGGCGGCTGATGGGGCGTACGGACAGCAGATGCACCACATCGGCCAGAGGCGTATCGATGTCGATGCAGATCATCTCGGTGCGCGGCGTCATCACCTCGCGTACGGTCGTAGCGCCGAAGGTGAATACCGCATTCAGCATTTCGCTCTGGTCGGATTCAATCAGGCCGCCGCGCTCGCTGGCCGCCACCAGCATCTGCAATTCAGCGACGGAATGAGGGCGTTCCTCGATGCCGCCGCGCACGCCCAGCAGGCCGCCCACAAAGCGCGACGAGGTTTTCAACAGCCAGATAAACGGGGTGAACAGGCGCGCCAGAGCATTCATCGGCGGGACAACCCGCAGGGCAATCGGCTCGGGCGAATGCAACACCAGCGAGCGCGGCACCAGCTCCGCCAGCACGATCTGGAAATAGGAGGCCACCAGCAGGCCGATGATGGCGCTGAGAATTAACGTGATCTGCTGCCACCAGGGAGCCAGGCCGTCACCCGCCTTGAACAGCGCACGAAAGAGCGAAGTAAACGCCGGCTCGCTGAATATGCCGATTGCGATCGACATCAGCGTCACTCCAATCTGCGTCGCCGCAAAGAAGTGATCGGGTTCGTTCATCAATCGCTGCACGGTGCGCGCTGCGGCGTTGCCCTGCTCCGCCAGTTCGGCAATGCGTGTGCGGCGCGACACAGCCAGGCTGTATTCCGCAGCTACGAAGAATGCGTTCACGGCAATCAGCACAAACAGGCTGATAATGCCCGGAACGATCTGGGCGCTATCCATCGGCGGCGCGTATCCTTGTCAACGGCTGGTGATCGCTGGCAGATGACGACATATCAAAACTTCCAGTAATAGCGGCTCTGCTCTGTGCTCGCAATCACGCCATCAAAAGCCTTGACCTCCTGGTGCTTCACGGCAAGGAAAGCCTGCTGCATGGGAGAGCCTAATGCCAGCGCCAGCACGGGGTCCTTCTCCAGCAGGTCGCAGGCCGCCTGCAACGTCGGCGGCAGGCGCTCGATTGACCGCTGTGCATATTCCGCCGGGTCGATCGTCGCGGGCGAACCTGTCGTCGCATCCGGCAATTCGTAATGGTTCATCAATCCATCGAGAAAGGAAGCCAGAATGCCGCTCAACAGCAGGTAAGGATTTGCCGAACCGTCGGCGAGTTTGAACTCGAAACCCGCATTCGCATCGCTTTCCTGCCACGACAACGGCTCGACACGCAGCATGGTATGGCGATTGTCAACACCCCACGTCACAAGCGGAGGGACCGGCGACTGAGCCTGCAGACGCCGGTACGAGTTGACGGTGGGGCAGGCAATGGCAGCCAGCGCCGGCATATGCCGCATCAGCCCCGCCATCGACCAGCGCGTTTCATCGCTCAGACAGGGCACATCGTCGTCGCGCACGCGGTGAGCATCCGGCTGGTACAGCAGGCTGCGGTCATAGCGGTCGCGCAGGCCGATGCGCACCTGCAGGCTGCTGGCTGGCTGCGCCTCGAATGGCTTGGCAGCGAATGATGCATACCAGCCATGCGACCAGGCAACCGAGCGTACCGCCTCGCGGACGAGCAGGAGGCGATCGCAGGCGGTGAGCGGGTCGGCAGGCAGCAGAACAAGCTCCTGTTGTCCATGCCCCTGCTTCGGTTGATAGCCCTCGATGCCGACCTGTTGCCGGTCCAGGGCATCGACAATTTCGTTAATGACCTTGCCTGCCACCGTCATTCCGACTGAACTCGCATACAGACTTTCATCGACAGGCACA
>JAKALH010000275.1 GCA_021813225.1 Chloroflexota bacterium | reverse complement strand
CCGCGCTGCGCGTGCGCGCCAGGGCCACCGATATTTCGCCTTTCAGCACCGTCAGCGGCGTGCGCAGTTCATGCGAAGCGTCCGATGTAAAACGGCGTTCGCGTTCCATGGCCTGTTCGACGCGCTCCAGGAGCTGGTCGAACGTGCGCGCCAACTGGCCGACTTCATCATCCGGCAGGTCCGCGCTGACACGGTGCGACAGGTCGGATTGCTCAATGATTTTTTCAACGTCGCGGCGCACGCGCGTCATGGGCGCCAGAGCACGCCCGGCCAGAAACGAACCGCTGATGCCGGCGAAGATCAGCGATAGAGGGATCAGCCAGGCCAGCAGCGCACGCAGGCTCGCCAGAGTAGTCGCCTGGTCGTCCATCGAATTGACAACCTGGACGACGGCGGCGCGCACATCGTTGACCTTGACCGGCGCTGTATACAGCCGGTATATGTTCGAGTTCACCGCGATGGTTTCAAAGCGGGCGGCGCCGCTGGCCGCCGTCGCCAGGGCTTCCTGCGTGACGGTGATGCCCTGGGGAAAGAGGGGGTCGCTTTGCAGCACAGCGCCATCCAGCGCCAGCAGGCGGGCAGGGGTGTTGCTCAGCAGAACCAGGCGGCGCAATTGCTCGCTCTGCACGCTGGCAGGATAAGCGGGTCCGGGACCGGTCACGCTGGCGCTGGCCGGGGCGACGCTTCTCACGCCTGCCGTGCGCAGGTTGGCATCGACACTTTGCAGCAGCACACGTTCCAGGCCGAAATAGAGCAGCACGCTGATGACGAAAATGACGATAGCCAGGACGCCGACGAACAACATCGTGAGCTTGAAACGCAGGCTGCGTGCAAAGCCGAACACTACGGTGACTCCGCGATTTTGTATCCCACGCCGCGCACCGTGTGCACCAGCGGGGACTCTCCTTCATGGTCGATTTTGCGGCGGAGATACCCGACGTACACATCCACGACATTCGACGCGCCGTCGTAATCGAACGACCAGATGGCCTGCAGGATACTCGTTCGGCTGACCGGGCGGCCGCCGTGGCGCATCAGATACTCGAGCAGGTGGTATTCGCGCGAGCTGAGGTCGATCTTGCGGTTGCCGCGCTGGGCGGTATGGGCGACGGTATCCAGTTGCAGATCGCCGATCTGCAACAAGTTGGTCTTGGACGCGATGGGCATGCGCCGCGACAGCGCCCGCAGACGCGCCATCAGCTCCGGGAAGGCAAACGGTTTGACCAGATAGTCATCGGCGCCGCTGTCCAGCCCGCGCACGCGGTCGTCCAGCGTATCCAGCGCGGTGAGTATCAGAATCGGCACGTGAATGCCGCGCGTGCGCAACTCGCGGCAGACCGAAAGCCCGTCGCGCTTGGGCATCAGAATATCCAGGATGATCAGTTCAAACGGTGTCAAGGGATCGGCTGTAGCAAATTCCAGAGCCTGCTCGCCATCCGTCACATGCTGCACCAGATAGCCTTCCTCTTGAAGGCCGCGGCTGATAAAGCCCGCAATCCGCTGATCGTCTTCTGCCAGTAATATTCGCATGTTGTGCCCAATGATACCGTCTGCTAATAACTGTAACAGCCCGCGCCGGCTATTTTCACCGTGCGGGCTGCATGAATTGTTGCTTCGGAACGCCCGGACAATTAGTCGTCTTTGCCCTTGTTTCGATGCTTATCCTTGCCGTGATCGTTATCCTGCTTATCGTCTTTGTCACTCGGGTGCCCGGACTGCTGGTCCTGTGGCGGGTGTTCGTCCTTCTTTTGGTCCGGCTTCTGAGCCTGTTGAGCGGCGGTATTGCTGCTGTCGCTCTGCTGGTCCGGCTTCTGAGCCTGTTGAGCGACGGTATTGCCGCTGTCGCTCTGCTGGTCCGGCTTCTGAGCCTGTTGAGCGGCGGCATTTGAATTACTCTGGCTGGCGGCGGCGTTCTGCGGGGTGCTGCCAGAACTCTTACTGTGATCCGTTTTATCTGTCTTCTTGTCCTGCACCTTGTTGACGTTCTTCTTGTTGCTGGTATCCGGGTTGGTCGCTGTGGCGGTGACGACAGTCGGTGTCGGTACGGCCTTGCCCGGATCAACCAGCACGCCTGTGCCGGTAGGAACGGTAACCACCGTAATTGAGTTGGTGATGATAGTCGTCTCGGTCGGAACGGCCCTGTCCGGATCGATCAGCACGCCGGTGCCGGTAGGAACGGTGTCCACTGTTATTGGATTGGTGCTGGTGATGATAGTTGTGTCAGTCGGGTTGATCGTCCGGTCAATCCCCGCCCCGCCGTTCTTATAGCCCAGATTGATAAACTGGCTGGAGATCGATGACTGTGTATTCGTGTAATGCGACAGGGTATCGTGAATATTGGGGTGTGAGCTGACGGTATCGGTAATGGTGCCGCTGACGGCGCTGACATGGTAAATCCCATCGCGCAGGTCGGCCTCGTGCGTTCTGGTAACGGGTTTCACAGCCACAATCTGCAGGGTGCTTGTGGTCGGGCTGGTTTGTGTCGTGCCGCCGGTGCGTCCGGTGTTGGTCTGCCCGCTGCTGGTTTGCCCGCTGCCGGGCTGAACACCGCTCGTCTGCCCGGGGGCGCCCGGCAGGCCGGTGGTCGTGGCGCTGATCACGCTGGCGTGGGTATCCAGCACGACCAGGCTGGCGGCAGGCGCCGTGATGGCAGTTTTGGCTGCGCCGGCCTGCGCGCGCTCGTAGGCTTCCTTCAGCTTAGCCTGATAAACGGCATCCCTTTCCTGCAACAGGCGATACGCCTCGTTCAGCTGCGCCAGCAATTCCGCTTCGCGCTGATGGTTGCTCTCAGTCACGGTGACATAGACCGTCTGGACGATTGGGTCGGGTCTGATGATCTGTGTGCGTGTGACGAACACGATTTCGGGAGCCGCGTTCGCCTGGGTCGGCTTGCTCTTCACTTCGGGAACATTGATATCGCCATTAACCTGTACGGTAGTCGTGGCGCTGGCGAACATGCCGGCCTGGAACGCCATGAAGACGCTGCCGATGATGAACAATGTGCTGAACAAACCCGCCAGAAACATGGCTGAAGGTCTTCTCATAGCAGCCGCTCCCCCGTGTTGCGGACTCTCATGATGCAATCCTTAGGGTTCTCTTTGCGTCCACTTACGGTTGTGTAGACGATAATAACCCCGCCGCCAATCCTCGCTGCGGCGGGAACTCGACGTGCAAAAAATATAAGTCCTGGATCAGTGCGGTCAGTGTCTGAATGTCATTATACCAATGATTTATCCATCGGCGGAAAGGTCCATATCAGCAACTGTGCCGCTGATGGTATAGCGATTAAATACGCTTGTGATAAAATGCGCAAGTTCAACGGCCGGGAGCCGGTCAATATCAAGTTACTGGTGAACCATGCAATCCGAATTGTCTGATTACCTGCCACTTTTCGTTCTGCTTTTTCTATCATCTCTGGTTGCTGGTCTGGTGATACTCATTTCAATCGTATTTGGCCCCAAGCGCCGGTCGAAGTCCTCGCCAAAAGTGGCGCCCTACGAAAGCGGCATGCACGCAATCGGCGCCGGCCAGCGGCGTTTCCCGGTGCGTTTTTATCTGATTGCTGTCTTGTTTATCCTTTTCGACATCGAGGTCATCTTCTTCTACCCGTGGGCGGTTGCCTTCCGCCAGTTGGGTCTGTTCGGTTTTGCCGAGATGCTCGTATTCATCGGCGTCCTGCTGGTGGGCTACGTCTGGCTGTGGAAGAAGGGGGCGCTTGAGTGGGAAAGCATGGATAAAGAGTGAGGGGTTGACGTATGGGTCTGGAACAGAAACTCGGCAACATGGGCGTCGTGACGATGTCGGCGGAGAAGGCCATCAACTGGGCGCGCTCCAATGCCGTCTGGCCGATGCTGTTCGGGCTGGCCTGCTGCGCCATCGAAATGATGAGCACCCAGGCCAGCAACTATGATATGTCCCGCTTCGGCATGGAACTCATGCGCGCCAGCCCGCGCCAGTCCGACCTGATGATTGTGGCGGGTCGGGTCAGCCGCAAGATGGCTCCGGTGCTGCGCAACCTGTACGATCAGATGCCGGAGCCTAAGTGGGTCATTTCCATGGGCGACTGCGCCTCCTGCGGCGGCGTGTTCAATAACTACGCGGTGGTGCAGGGCGTGGACGAAATCGTCCCGGTGGATGTCTATGTGGCGGGCTGCCCCCCTCGCCCGGAGGCGCTGATCGACGGCATCCTGAAGCTGGGGGACAAAATCAGGAAAGAACCCCTGACCAGGTGGCAATAGCGATGGAACAACCACTACCCGGCACTATTATCAGCGCCACTGCCCTGGCTGCCCTGGGCGAAGCGGTCAGCGAAACGCGCGTTTTCCGCGATGAGGTGACGCTGATCGTCCCGAAGGCGCACATCATCGAAGTCCTGCGCTATCTGCGCGACGCTGAAAAGTTCGACTTGCTCGCCGACGAAACCTGCGTGGACTACCTGCCTGCCGAACCTCGTTTCGGGCTGGTTTACCAGCTCTACTCAATGAGCCGCAATATCCGTGTGCGCGTCAAGGTGATGTTTGGCGGGGACGACCGCTCAATCCCGTCAGCGTGCGCCGTATACCGCTCCGCCAACTGGCTGGAACGTGAAATCTACGATCTCTTTGGGATCAACTTCGTCGACCATCCCGACCTGCGCCGCATTATGATGCCGCCGGATTGGGTCGGCCACCCGCTGCTGAAGGAGAACCCGGTTAAGGTCGAGGAAGTGGCATTCTCTTTCAACCGCGAACGGGTGATGGCCGACAAACCGCACGCGCAAGAGTAGATAACCTATGACCGTAGCTGAACCCAGGCCCCAGATCGAAGAGTCGCCGAGAAACGGCGTCTCTGCCGCAGATACCCAGCTTCACATCAC
>JAKALH010000274.1 GCA_021813225.1 Chloroflexota bacterium | reverse complement strand
ATGCGCCGAGATACGTGCCTGCGACCGTGCCCGCCTGGAACGTGGCGGTCAGCGGCCCGAAGGACAGCACGCTGCCCGCGACCGAAGGTGTGACGCTCCACGTCACACTCAGCGGCGCGATCGGGTTGCCGTAGGCGTCATACCCTGTGGCGGTGAATGGCGCAGTTGCATTGACCGCTAATGCAGCAGACGCGGGTATCACGTCGATTCGCGACAATGCTCCCGCTGTCACGGTCAGATCAGCCGTTCCTGTTACCCCGGATAACGTTGCCCGGATGGCAGCCGGGTAATAATCCGCCGTTGTGCCGCTGCTGACTTCCGCTGTCAACGGCCCGCTGGATACGACACTGCCCGCGACAGCCGGTGTTACACTCCACGTCACGGCCGGTAATGCGACGGCATTTCCAAAGGCATCTTCGCCGCTGGCCGTGAAAGTCTGTGTTGCGCTGATGCCGAGTGTTGCCGAGGCAGGTGCGAGTCGAATCACCTGCAACGTGCCGGCCGTTACCGTCACATCAGCCGTGCCTGTTAAGCCGCCTGCCGAGGCGCGCACCGCGGCCGGGTAGATGCCCGGCGCTGCGCCAGCCTGGAAGATGGCGTTCAGCGGCCCCGTCGGCGTAACAATCCCGACTGAGGCCGTCACGGTGCTCCACGTCACCGTCAGCGGCGCGACCGTGTTGCCGTAGGCGTCGTAGCCCGTCGCCGTGAACGGCGTACTCGCATGTACACTCAGCACCGCGGCAGCGGGAACCACATCGATTCGCGATAACGCTCCGGCCGTCACGGTCAGGGCAGCGGTCCCCGTGATTCCCGCTGTCGAAGCCTGCACGGCGGAAGGGTAATATCCCGCCGTTGTGCCGCTGCTGACTTCCGCCGTCAGAGGCCCGCTGGAGACGACGCTGCCCGCGACGCCCGGCGAAATGACCCACGAGACGCTGACCGGTGTCACCGGATTGCCCAGGCTGTCGGTACCGCTGGCTGTGAATAACTGTGTGCCGCCGGGTGCGAGTGTTGCGCCGGCAGGCGTCAGATGAATAGCGGCCAGAGGGCCGGCGGTTACCGTCAGGTCGGCTGTACCCGTGATGCCGGAAACGCCGGCCATGATGCCCGCTGGAAAGATACCCGGCGCAGTCCCCGCCCGGAACGCCATGGTCAGCGCGCCGGTCGATACGATGGCGCCGCCGACCGCCGGCGACAGCGCCCACGTCACCGTCAGGGGGGATACCGTGTTGCCGTAGGCATCGGCGCCGCTGGCCGTGAAAAGCTGCTGCGCATTCACCGCCAGGGTCGCGGCAGGCGGGCTGATATGCACCGCCGCCGGCGCCGCACTGAGAACCATGAATTCCGATGCAGCAGAACCGCCGCCAGGCGCAGGATTGCTGACCGTCAGTGTATAGCTGCCCGACCGGGTGAACAGGCCCGACGCGGCAATCGCTGTGAGCGTGACGCTGGTCTGCCCGCTCACGCTCAAAGGGATCGATGCCAGGTTGACAGCGGTGCTGGTCACAAATCCGCTGCCGGTTATCGTCACGGTGAAGGCATTGCCCGCGGTGACCGACAATGGAGACGCGCTGCCGATGACCGGCGCCGGATTGAGCACTGTGAACGTCGCGGGATTAGTCAGACCGTTGACGGCGTCGGTGAGTACGACGCTGGCGTAGCCGGCGACTGCGATATTGGCCGCGGGGACCGTAACCGTGATGGTCGAGGTGTTCACCGCGAAGCTGCCGGTGAGCGGAGCGCCGTTCCACAACACGCGCACCGTGTTCGTGTCGAAGTCAGAGGCGGTGATCGTCAGAACGAAGTCGGCGCCGCCGGCGACTGCGCTGGATGGGTTCAGCCCGTTAATCGCGGCGAGTTGCGGCGCGGAGCGCGCGATATATGGAGCCGCCGCCGTATAGATGGCGAACAGTGCCAGCGGAATCAATACGATGATCCCGCACTGGATGCACCCCCGGCGTATTCGATCTGTCGTCACGCTGGCTCCCTGCTGTGAATGAATACCCCAACTTGCTTGCGAGCGGTTCCCCGTGCCGGCGGGGAATGGCTCATCTGGTTCGGACGCAACGGATCATGCTTTGGGCGTCGCCCCGGGCGGGATCGGTGCGGTGGGCGCCGGCGGCGAGGTCGGCGCAGGCGGGTTGCCCCCGCCCGGTTTCGGCGCTTCTCCCGGCGACCATGTGAATTGCCATGTTTCGGCGGACTGTGCCAAAAGCGTGCCTACACTCGCCCCATTCGGGGCATTGCCCGTCTTGCGGCGCACCGACACATCCCAACTGAAGGGCGCGGCACCCCGCAATATCAACAGATAGTTAGGCGCCGTGGCCGATGTCTGTTTGACCCACTGCTCATCCACGCCCTGCGAGTGTTGAATCGCCAGCACGTAATAGTCGTCGGCAGCCAGTTGGCCGGCGGAAGTCCACGTGAATGTCGGCGCATCAGGACCCGTGAAGGATGCGTTATTCTGCGGCGACAGAAGCCGCGGCTGCGCATAAGCAGGCTTTGGAGTGCTGGTCGGGGTCGGGGTCGGCGTCGGCGACGGCCTTGCCCTGGGCCTGGGCGTGCGCGTGGCAGTGGGCGATGCAGTTGGGGTTGGCGATGGTTCAGGCGTCGGCGTAGTCGTGGCAGTCGGCGCGGGCGTGTTCGTCGGGGCAACCACAGCGGCAGCGGGGCGCGTTGGCGAGGGGACGGCGGTATAAGTCGACGTCGGCAGCACGCGGGCCGTTTGCGTCGGGAGTGGCGCAGTCGCCGTCGCAGCCAATGGCGCTGTCGCCGTCGCCTGTGCGATATCGGGCGGCTGCGGCGCCAGCCGGCTGGAAATGAACAGCGCCATCACACCCAGCGCGACGAGAGTGACAAGGCCGGTTCCGATCATCACAGGCGGTGTGATGCCGGTCAGGCTGGGGGTGTAGTCCAGCACCGCAATCGAGACGGTGCCGGTCGCCCTGGCCTCTGCAGCCGCGTCCAGCAATGTCGAGATGACATCACGTGGCCTCGGCTCCGCCTTCAGCGCATGCTCAATCTGCGCCAGACTGACGCTCTGGTGCAGTCCCGCGGTGCATAACAACACGCGGTCATGCGCCATCAGCGGGTAAGTGCCGCGCCCGACATCAGCCGGGGGCGGCGTATCGATGGTGAGCACTTCCACGCCGCCATCGCGCATCAGGTACGCGCGGTTGTTGCCCGTGTAGGCCACATACAGGGTGCCGCGATGGACCGCGCCGGCAATCATCGTCAGTTTGTCGGCACGACCTGTCTCATCATGGTGCGCTCCTGCTGCGGCAACCTCGGCGCTTTCGTGGCGCGGCTGGGAGCCTGCTTGAACGAAAGAGGGGTAATACTTCACCATGAACTGGGCCTGTGTGATGGCATCGGCCAGGCACAGCGCCGGGTCGTCGTACGGCCGAGGGGGCTGGTAGTAGTAGGTGTCAACTTCCGTCGCCGCGGCATGGCTGTCGCCTCGACTGACGCCCCCGCTGTCGCTCAAAACCATCAGGACGCCATATCTGGCAATATCCGACCACTGATCCGGCGACGTCGCCAGGATGGCATCGTCTCCATTGGAGGCGGTTCCCTCGAGTCTTTCGATCTCCCAGTGCAGTGGCATGGTTATTCCCAGCGATACGGACCCCCAATCGTGAACCTGCTGCCATTATACTAAAATAGCGCACCTGCCACAACTGAAAGGCTATGTTTCAGCCACAGAAACACCTTGTGTGCCATTATGCGCCAATGGGTCGCAGGCGGCTGAACGCGGGTATCCGGCTTCGATGCGACAGGCGGTCAGGACGGTTGTTTACTTCAGCGACCGGATATATGCCACCAGCGACCAGGTCTGCTGGTCGTCCAGGTTCGGATATGCGGCCATCGCCGTGAAGCTCAGGCCATGCCGGATGATCCAGAATAGCTGCGCGTCGCTCTTATTCCGGGTATTGGGCAGCGTCAGGTTGGCCGGGGGCGGATAGTAGCCGTTGATGAACTTGCCTTTGCCGTCGCCTTTCTCGCCGTGGCAATTGGAGCAGTTGTTCGCGAACAGGTCGCCGCCGTCGCCCAGGGTCTTGTCGTTCGCCGGCAGCGGATTGACGGAGTTTCCGGCATTGACCGCTGAGATGATATTCACCGCCAGTGCGCCAAAGGCGCTCTCCAGCGGAAACTCCGTGCGGTGAGCCAGCGCAAGCGGCGCCGCCACAAGCATTCCTGCCGCAGTCGCCAGCAGAACCCCGGCAGCAACGCCCAGGAGGAAATGGCGCAGCGGGAATCGTCTGCGCGCTGCGGCACCGGCGCCGTTTGACCGGGAGGCTGCGTTTGTACTCATACAGATCAGCGTCCTGTAACCGTTTCACACAATGACAGCGATCTGGTGTCGTGTGCCGCAGCGCCGCAACGACGTCGGTGGATGGTGGTCTGTCGGTTCAGACAGGCGCCATCATAACAAACCGCGCGCGCTGTGTCAACGCGATTCCGAGGCGCCCGCGTCGGGGTGGTCGCGCGCGTATTCCAGCGCCTGGATGTCAATCTTGCTCATCTTCAGCATGGCCTGCAACACGCTCTGTGCCCTGCGGGGATCCGGGTCGTTCAGCAGCGTGTTCAACACGGACGGTACGATCTGCCACGACACGCCGTACTTGTCTTTCAACCAACCGCATGGTTGTTCGCTGCCGCCGGCGGTGAGCTTCGCCCACAGGTCGTCGACTTCAGCCTGTGTCTCGCAGTTGACTAAAAACGAGATGGCTTCCGTGAATTTGAATTCCGGGCCGCCGTTCAGCGCCATGAATTCCTGGCCCTCAAGCACAAAATCGGCAACCATCACGGTTCCGGCCGGCACAGGTGCGCCTTCTCCGTAACGAGACACGCCGATGACCCTCGAGTTCTTG
>JAKALH010000273.1 GCA_021813225.1 Chloroflexota bacterium | reverse complement strand
GTAGGCGCGTACGGCCGCCTCGACGCGGTTCAGCAGCCCCTCGCGCACCGTCTGCCCGTTGATATAGGTCTTAGCAACGCTGTCCACGGCGTTGCTCATGGCCCAGTTGTTGTGGCCGGTGGAGACGATCAGGTTGACCTTCTCGATCTGGCCGTTTTCCTTCACCCAGTAGTGATGGAACAGCGTGCCGCGCGGCGCTTCGATCACGCCGACCGCCTCGCCGTGGAAATCGCGCTTCGTATTGACGATGTCCCGGCTCAGGATATCCGGGTCGTTCAGCAGCATCTCGGCGCGCTCGATGGCAAACATCACTTCGATCAGCCGCGCGTAGTGGTAATGCAGTGTGTTCTCGACCGGCCTGCCGGGGTTCAGCGCCCGGAATGACTTCAGTTCCTCGTTGGCAACAGGTGTGTCGATGCGGTCGCATAGGTTCAGGCGGCCCAGCGCGCCCACACGATACACGCCGCCGGGGAACCCCATCTTCTTATAGTAGGGGAATTTCAGGTACGACCAGTTCTCGACATGCTCGGCGATGTAGTCCAGGTAACGTGTGGCGGGGAACTGCTCCAGCAGGTTGCCCCTGCGGTCGATCAGGCGGCAGTCGCCCTGGTACAGTTCCAGGCCGCCCTTCGGCGTTACCAGCCCGAAGTAGCCGGTGGGGAATACCGCGAACTTGTCGATGTCCTCGCGGTTTCTATCGGCCCACTCCTTCATGATGGCGATGCCGGCTTGCGTCGTTTCCATGGCCTCCCGGACGCCCGCCAGGATGCTGTCGCGCTCTGCCGGTTGCAGCGCCTTATTCACACCGCCGGGGACGGCGAAGTTGGGGTGCACGCGCCGGCCGCCCAGCGTATGGATGATTTCCTGCCCGAACTTGCGCAGGTTCACCGCCTTCAGCGCCAGCGCCGGGTTGGCCTGAATCAGCCCGACGACGTTGCGCGTGGCCGGGTCGGAGTCGAACCCCAGCAGCAGGTCAGGCCCCGCCAGTTCGAAGAAGTGCATCCCGTGGCTCTGGATGACCTGCCCCATGTGCATCAATTCGCGCAGCAGGTTGGCCGGCCGCGGCGGTTCGGCGCCCACAATCTGGTCGCAGGTCTTGGCCGAGGCGAGGTGGTGGCTGACCGGGCAGATGCCGCAGATGCGCGACGTGATGCTGGGCATCTCGAAGTACATGCGCCCTTCGCAGAATTTCTCGAATCCGCGGAATTCGTTGATGTGCAGGTAGGCGCGCTCGACGTTGCCGTCCTCCTTCATGTGGATGGTCACCTTGGCGTGGCCTTCGATGCGGGTTACGGGTTCGATGGTGATTTTTTGTGTTGCCATTACGACACTCCTCAGTCAATCAGACGGTCAATGCCAGTGCAGTTTGTCGCCTTTTATTTCAGGGATTCGTCCCTGAGCCAGTTCGGCCAGCACATAGAAGATGACATCCGCTTCCGGCGGGCAACCCGGCACGCTCAGATCGACCTTGACGACCTCGCCGACGGCCTTCACTTCCATGGGCACGGCCAGTTCCGGGTCAGTCGGTATCATGCCGGCGCTGTCGGTGCTCTCGGTCTCTATATAAGCACGTTTCAGCGAGTCTTCCAGCTTGAAGAAGTTGCGCATGGCGACCACGCCGCCGAACACGGCGCAGTCGCCCAGCGCGACCAGGCACTTCGCGCGGTTGCGCATGCGCTCGGCCACTTCCTGGTTGTAACTGTTATTCACGGCGCCCGTCAGGATGCCCACGTCGACGCCGCTTTCGTCGGGCACTTTCAGGTCGGTGATGGGGGTCGAGCGGATGTCGGCCAGTTCCGCCACCTGCACGATTCTCTCGTCGATGTCCAGCAGCGACATCTCGCACCCGGCGCATCCTGCCAGCCAGTCCGTTGAAATCTTTGGTTTCGCCATACCCGTTGCTCCCTCTGCACAAACCGGCTGCGCCGCAATTCGGCGGCTACCGGCCATGGTCATGCTCATGCCGCCAGGCCCTTCTGCCAGTCGGCGTTCATCTTCGCGCCCAGCCGCTCCGCCAGCGCATCGAACACGCGCGCGTTCGACCACACATCCGCCGGCGGGTTGATGCCGCGATGGGCTTCCTGCAGGCGGCCGTCCAGATTCAGGTAGTGTCCCTCCTGCTCAGCCCACATCTCCACCGGCAGCACCACATCGGCCATGGCCGTCACCTGCGACACGTAGCTGGCCTGCACCGCGATGAACGGCGCGCCTTCCACCTGCTGCGCCAGCGACGGCAGCACCTTTTCGTCGCCCAGCGCCAGGTACACGGCGCGGCGGCCCTTCGGCTCGAAGGCCTGATTGAGCCGATATGCCGCGGCGGCCATGCTGTTGGCCTGGCCCTGCGCGTTGACGACGGCCGCCTTCAGCGTCGCCGCCAGCGCCAGCGCCGCGTCCATATAGGCGGCGCCGACGACGATGACCGGCTTCGCCGCGCCGGCGATAAGCTTCGCGGCGGTCGGGTCGCTCATCAGTGCAGCCAGCGTGGCCGCTTCGGCTCCTTTCGCCGCCGTCAGTGCGCAATCGGCGATCGCGGCCAGGCCGTTGTCCGAGCCGTCGACGACGATGAGTTTCGCCCCTTTCGGCAGCGCGCGCTTGATGTAGAAACCGGCCACCTGGTGCTGCGCCAGCAGGTCCGCGCCGGCGACGATTACGCAATCGGCATGCTTCAGCGCATCCAGGCTGTTGGCCTGCAGCGGCGTCTGCGCCAGCGGCTCCAGGCTGGCGACCATCTGCCCCTTCAGCGCGCGCCCGAAGAGCTGTTCAAACTGATACAGCGCCTCGGCGGGCAGGCGCGGAGAGGTCAGCGCGGCGATGCCCGTGCCGTTCTGTCCGGCCAGCGGCTTCAGCCTGGCCGCAACTGTGTCCAAAGCCTCGTCCCACGTTGCCGCTTTCAAGGCGCCATTTTTACGCACCAGCGGCGTGGTCAGGCGCTCGCGCTCATCCTTGAGCGGTTCGAAGCGCCCGGCCTGGCACAGCAGGCCGTCGTTGGCGCCGGCGTCCCAGTCGCCTTCGATGCGCAGCAGGCGGTTATCGCGCACCACCAGCTCGATGCCGCAGCCGACGCTGCAGCCCGCGCACACGCTCTTGACGCGCTGCACATCCTTGTTGCGGCCCATGTACACGCCCGCCCGCTCGATCAACGAACCCGTGGGGCATACCTGCAGACACACGCCGCAACTGATGCAGCTGCTTTCGCCCAGCGGCACGCCCAGGTCGGCGATGAGCAGCGTGCTGGCGCCGCGCTCTTCCACGCCCAGCGTGAAGTTGCCCACCAGCTCCCCGCAGGCGCGGATGCAGCGCCGGCACAGGATGCAGCGGTTGTTGTCCAGCACAAAGTCCGGGTGCGAGGCATCCAGCGGGAAAGGCTGCCAGTTCGGCTGCAGCGGCCAGTGCGTCATGCCCTCGCCGTAGGCGGAGTTCTGCAGTTCGCAGTCGCCGCCGCTGACGGGGCAGTACATGCAGAAGTGGTTGCGCTCGCTGAAGATCAGCGTGAGCACGAACTTGCGCGCGTCGCGCACCTTGGGCGTGTTCGTCAGCACCACCATGCCGTTGCCGGCCGGCAGGGTGCAGGACGGCTGCAGTGTGCGGGCGCCTTCGACTTCGACCAGGCACAGGCGGCAGCCGCCGTAGGGCGTCAGTTCCTTGTGGTCGCACAGGGTGGGAATCGTCAGGCCGGCAGCCTGTGCGGCGCGCAGCACCGTCGTCCCTTCGGGCACGCTGACATCGACACCATCGATTTTGAGATTGACCATGTTTCTGTTCCTCAATGACTCATGACAGCGACGTGATGCACCGGTTTCGAGCGGCGGCCGCTCATCGAACAGGCACCAGCCGGACATACCTTCAATTTGATGTGGGCTTCGACCTCGGCCCGGAAATACTTCAATATGTCGCGGATGGGCACGGCGGCCGTCTGCCCCAGCCCGCAGTTCGACAACTGCGTCAGGCCATTCGCGATCATCTCCAGATCGTCCAGGTCGTGCAGAGCGGCGGTGCCTGCGGAGATATCCGTCAGCACCTGCAGGGCGCGCTCTGTGCCGATGCGGCACGGGCCGCACTTGCCGCAGCTCTCGTTGCGGAAGAACTTCAGCAGCACGCGCGCCAGGTCGACCACGCAGGTTTCCTCGTCGCAGATCAGCAGCGCGCCCGACCCCAGCGAGACGCCGGCCCTGTTGAACGAGTCGAAGTCCATGGGGGTGTCCTGCAGCGTGGCCGGGATGATTGAGCCGCTCGACCCGCCGGTCTGCGCCAGCTTGAAGCCGTGGCCGTTGCGTATGCCGCGCCCGTAGATGGAGATGACTTCGCGCAGGGTGATGCCCATCGGCACTTCGATCAGGCCGGTCATGTTGACGTGCCCCAGGATGGTATACACCTTGGTACCCGGGCTGCTGGACGTGCCGAAGCCCTTGTACCACACCGCCCCGTTGCGCATGATGGCGGGCAGGTTCGCCAGCGTCTCCACGTTGTTCAGCAGCGTGGGTTTGCCCCACAGGCCGTGCGTGGTCGGGTATGGCGGGCGGGCGCGCGGTTCGCCGCGCTTGCCCTCGATCGACTCGATCAGCGCCGTCTCCTCGCCGCAGATGTACGCGCCCGCGCCGACGTGCAGGTGGATGTCGAAGCCGAAGCCGCCGCCGAAAATGTCCTGACCCAGCATGCCATACTCGCGAGCCTGCTCGATGGCCTTGATCAGGCGCGCCTGCGCCAGCATGTATTCGCCGCGCACATAGATATAGCCCTCGCTGGCGCCGACGGCATAGGCGGCGATGGTCATCGCCTCGATGATGCTGTGCGGGTCGCCTTCCATAATCAGGCGGTCCTTGAAGGTGCCGGGTTCGCTCTCGTCGGCGTTGCAGATCACGTACTTCGGCTGGCCGGACGCCTGCGCCACGGCGCGCATCTTG
>JAKALH010000272.1 GCA_021813225.1 Chloroflexota bacterium | reverse complement strand
ATCCGGTTTCCGACGCGCACGACGCCCTGCGGATGCAATTGCCCGCCTACACCCTCAATATGGTGCAGTTCAAAGAAGTGAAACTTCAGCCGCCCGACCAGATGAACATCGTCGCGAATGTGGACCGCTATGCGTTCAACATCACCCTGCGGCTGGACCAGAAAGGCGGTGTGCCCCAGGTCGATCTGGTATCCATCAACGACCAGACACTGCCCGTGATTGGCCCGTTACTGTCGCAGGGGTTGAACCGCGGGCTGGCGGCATCCTGGCGCAATGAGATGATGAAGCTGGACCGCATCGAGGTGGCGCCGGGCGGCATCACCGTAACCGCCGAAGCGCTGGCCGGCTACAACCCGGCCCTGGAGCCGCCGGTAACTGCGACGCCTTACGGCTTCGTGGCTACCCCGCCCCCCGTTCCATCCGCGACGCCGGCGTTGACGGCGACCGTCATCGTAATGGTGACCCGCGAGGTGTTGGCATTGTGGAACGAGGACTTCTCCAAAGCGCCGCTGAGCCTGGACTGGTCGTCCCCGCTCGGTTCCGCGCGCATTGCGCTGGATGACCAGGGCCGCCAGGTGCTCGACGTGTCGGGTTCAGGCTTCCATTCCGAGGAATGGCTGTACAGGAACTGGACCGACTTTGCCGTCGACGAGCAGATCAACCTGCTCAGCGGCGGCGTGTACCTGGGCGTGCGCACCAATCCCACCCGGACCTACGCCGTGCACCTGGACCCTTACGGCGCAGTGGTGATCGGCCTGTACAGGGGGATACAGTTCACCGAGATCAGCAATGACAGCTATCCGTTACAGTCACGCACCTGGTACGATGTGCGCATGGAGTTCCAGGGCAACCGCCTGAGCGTCTACATTAATAACGAACTGGTCGCCACGCACCGTTTTAACGTTGACGATGCGCTGTATATCCCAGGCGGCGGCATCGGCTTCATGGGCATCAGCACCGATCGTTACCAGATCCGTCGCATCCGCGTGACGCCACTGCAGTGATGTGCAGAAACCCGACAGGTCCCCAAGGCCTGTCGGGTCTTTATCCGAAGCCTCGGCTTCCAGCGATGAATTGAGATACTCCGCATCGTTCTTGCAGAACTCGGAGTCGCCGCTGGGTGTCTCTACAGTTGCAGCGGGTCGGCGCTGTAGCCGCGGCCCAGCACATAGTTTTCCAACTGCCGGATCTCCATGTCCTGATCGGTGATGATGTCCTTTACCACATCGCCGATTGACACCACGCCGACCAGCTCGTCGTTAACGATTACGGGCAGATGGCGTATGCGCTCCTGGGTCATCAGCGCCATGCACTCCGGGATGGTGGTTTCAGGCTGCACGTAAATCACCTTGTCGGACATGATCTCGCGCACGCGCGTGTTCGGCGAGGTGCGCCCCGCCAGAATCACTTTGCGGGCGTAATCGCGCTCAGAGAAGATGCCCACCGGGCGGGTTCCTTCGGTGACCACCAGCGCTCCCACGTCTTTCTCCGCCATGAGTTTGAGGGCATCGAATACCGAGGAGTCCGGTTGGGTGCACCACACGGCGTGACCCTTCGTTCGCAGGATGTCGGCAACTTGCTTCATCATCATCCTCCTGCTTCCCGGGCAGTGCCTCAGACGACCTGGCCGCTGTCCTGGAAGCCACGAATTGCAGACCGATTGACTCCATTATAGGCGTTCGCACCCGCGCCGGTAATTGGGCGGCATTGCGCATAAGCAGGTGTGCGGCATGCAGGGCATCATCCACCTGGCGGCCTACGCGCATCCCGCGCTGGCGGCGGGGCCGGACATTTTCCGCGTTAATACGGCGGGCACATACTGCGTCTACGAGGCGGCCGCGCGGGAAGGCATCCGCCGCGTGACGGTTGCCAGCAGCATTAACACAGGGAAGATCAACACCTCCGAGTTCTGCGAGAACTCGGAGGTGTAGGATCGGTGTAGGATCAGCGTTACTTGCCGTGCGCGACCGCATCGCCGCCTGAGCGCCGTTGCGACGATGTGCCGCTTCCTGCTGCTGCATACCGATGGGCCGTTCGACCCGGCGCCGCTGTTCGCCGCATTCGCCGGGGCCTGCCACTACAGCCGCCCGCTCGACGAGGGCGGCCAGCGCGACGGCTGGGGCATCACGTGGCTGGGCGCAGACGACACATGGTCGCTGCACAAGCGGCTGGCGCCCATCTGGGAAGATGCAGACTGGCTGGCGCACCCGCCGCGATCGCGCGCCTACGCGCCGCATGCCCGCAGCGCCAGCTTCGAGCGCGACCGCCGCAACATCGAGTACAACCAGCCGTACCTGTACCCGGGCGACGTCGCCCGCGCGCCGGGTGTGCGGCAGGCGCATCCGTATGCCTTCGCCTTCAACGGACTGCTGCGCGGCGTGCGCCTGCCTCGTCCCGTCGACGGCCGCATCGGGGCGCAGCGCGTATGGAGCCTGCTGCGCGCGCATACGCGCGAACTGGTTGCCTGCAATATCGGGCTGATCGACACGCAGCATGTGTATGCGTCGTGCGAGTATTCGCACGCGCCGGAGTATTACCAGTTGCGCTTCCACCACGGCGGCGGTCTGCGCGCGGTGTGTTCGGAGCCGCTGCCCGGATACGACTTCCGCGACGTGCCGCCGGGGCAGGTGCTGACCCTCTGAGCGGGAATAGACGAATTGTGCCGCGTTCTGACGCACTCACGCCGCGGCAGGTTGGGCTTCGGGCTGTGCGTGTGTCACCGGACGGAACAGAGGGGCGCCTTCGCCATAGCGGATGGCGGCATCGATGAAAGCGCGGAACAGCGGGTGCGGCCGGTTCGGGCGGCTCTTGAACTCCGGATGGAACTGGCTGCCCATCATGAACGGGTGGTCGCGCAGTTCGGCGATTTCCACCAGCCGGCTGTCCGGCGACATGCCGCTGAACACCAGCCCGGCTTCGCCCAGTATCTTGCGGAACTCGTTGTTGAACTCGAAGCGGTGGCGATGGCGCTCCTGCACAGTCACAACGCCAACACCAGCGGACTGCCCCAGCGCGTTGACGTAGGCGGTGTGCGCGCGCGTGCCGGGCACCAGTTGGCACGGGTAAGTTCCCAGCCGCATCGTCCCGCCCATGTCCTGGATGTCGCGCTGGTCGGGCATCAGGTCGATGACCGGGTACGGGGTGGTGTGATCAAATTCGGCGCTGTTCGGCTCGCGGCTGTTCAGCACCATGCGCGCGAACTCGATGCACATCACCTGCATGCCCAGGCACAGGCCCAGGTAGGGGGTGTTGTTCTCGCGGGCATACTGCGCGGCGCGGATCTTGCCTTCGATGCCGCGGTAGCCAAAGCCGCCCGGCACGACGATGCCGGCCACATTCTCCAGCTCGTACAGCGCGTCGGCGCGCTCCACGTCTTCGCTGTTCACCCACGAGATTTTGACGTCGCGTCCGGCGGCCACGCCGGCGTGATACAGCGACTCGCGCACGCTGATGTAGGCATCGTGCAGTTCCACGTATTTGCCCACGATGGCGACGTTCAGGGCGGGGCGCGGGTGGCGCATCTCCGTGCACAGGGTGCGCCAGCCCGACAGGTCGACCGGCCCGCAGCCGATCTGCATCCGTTCGCACAGGTAGTCGCCGAAGCCGAAGTCCTCCAGCGTCAGCGGCACTTCGTACAGGTAGCGGGTGGTGATCATGGGCAGCACCGCGCGCGGCTCCACGTCGCAGAAAAGCGCGATTTTCTCGCGCAGCTCGTTGTTCACCGGATAGTCGCTGCGCGCGATGATGGCGTCGGGCTGGATGCCCGCGCCGCGCAGGTCGCGCACGCTGTGCTGGGTGGGCTTGGTCTTCAACTCGTCGGTCGCGCCGATCATGGGCAGGAAGGTGACGTGCACGTAGAAGGTGTTGGCGCGGCCCACGTCGCGGCGCATCTGGCGGATGGCCTCGAGGAAGGGCATGGCTTCGATGTCGCCCACCGTGCCGCCCACCTCGACGATCACCACGTCGGCGGTGCTGCTCTTGGCTACCAGGCCGATGCGCCGCTTGATTTCGTTGGTGACGTGCGGCACGACCTGTATCGTCTTGCCCAGGTAGTCGCCGCGCCGCTCTTTGGTGATGACTTCGTTGTACACCTGCCCGGTGGTGGCGTTGCAGGCGCGCGTCAGGTTCTCGTCGATGAAGCGCTCGTAGTGGCCCAGGTCCAGGTCGGTCTCCGCGCCGTCTTCGGTCACGAACACCTCGCCATGCTGGTAGGGCGACATGGTGCCCGGGTCGACGTTCAGATACGGGTCGAGCTTCTGGATGGACACGCGCAGCCCGCGCGCTTTCAGCACGCGGCCGATGGCGGCCGCGGTCACGCCCTTGCCGACCGAACTGACCACTCCCCCCGTGCAGAAAATGTACTTCGTCATTACGCTCTCCTTGTCTATGCTCTGATGAACTCTGACTCACACGCAGCGCCGGGCGCGACGATTACACAAAAAAAGTAGGGAGCATTTCCGGTGAATGCCCCCTACTGTGGAGACGACTTCTGGCGGTAAACCGTCAGATACATGAGTGACCTGTTGATCGCGCTCATGTGGTCTGATTATACCCGATGCATCGCTACGCCCGCAGCGCCTTCAGCATCCCGCGCAGGAAAGTGCCGTACAGGAAAACGCGCATCACATACGCCGCCACCAGCGGCAGCAGGATGATCAGCGCCCACTGCAACGGCATCGGCGCGGTGCTGTTGAAGATGCCCGGCACAACCAGCGGCGCCAGCAGCCCCACGAACAGCAGCCCCACGCCCACCCGGAACTCGCGGCGATGCTTGCGGATGCTGCGCAGGCTGAACACCGACACGCCGTGCACATCCCAGTACACGTGTATGGCGAAGTGCATGTTCGCCAGCGCAAAAGCGGCGCGCGATTGCGCCAGGTCCGGCGTCATCATGTGGCTGGCGATATACACCGCCGCCGGGCCCAACG
>JAKALH010000271.1 GCA_021813225.1 Chloroflexota bacterium | reverse complement strand
GCAGGCTACCGCCTCGTACCTGGCGCAACGCGCGCCCGATGCGCGCATCTTCACCATCGGCGAACCCGGCCTGACCAGTGAACTGGTCAGTAAGGGCCTGACCGTCGTCCCGCAGGACCACCCGGACGGCGCAACGCATGTCGTCGTGGGGTGGGACCGCCAGTTGACCTACAGCAAGCTGGCCGAGGCCTGCCTGCTCATCCGCGCCGGCGCGGTATTCATCGGCACAAATCCCGATGTGACCTACCCCGAGGCGCGCGGCATCGTGCCCGGCAACGGCGCGACGCTGGCCGCGCTGCAGGTTGCCACGGATGTGCAGCCCATCATCATCGGCAAACCTCAGCCGGAGATGATGCTGCAGGCCATGCAGCGCCTGGGCAGCACCCCCGCTGACACCGCCGTGCTGGGCGACCGCCTGAACACCGATATCCTGGGCGGGCAGAACGCCGGGTTGACCGCGCTGCTGGTGATGAGCGGCGTCACCACGCCGGAGATACTCATGAGCAGCCCCATCCAGCCCGATTATGTCTTCGATGATATCCGCGCAGTAGCTGCCGGGCTGCTGGAGGTCAATCAAGCAGCCTGAACGCCGTATAGTCTGACTGCCATGCCTTTTCATACGCTCACCGCTGTCGCTGCCGGTCGCCTGGATAGGGTTCTGGCCGGATTGCTGGCGGATGTGAGCCGCAGCGCCGTGCAACGGTTGATTGAACAGGGGCGCGTCACTGTCAACGGCCAGTCGCGCGACGCCGGTTATCCGGTCAAACGCGGCGACGTGCTGGTTGTGGATATACCCGCAGCCGTGCCCGCCGTCGCCCAGGCCGAAGACATCCCGCTGAACATTCTCTATGAGGACGAGGAGGTCATCGCGGTGGATAAACCGGCCGGGCTGATTGTGCATCCAGGCGCGGGCAACGCCGCCGGCACGCTGGCGAACGCGCTTCTGGCGCATGCGCCGGAAGTCGCCGGCGTGGGCGACAGCCTGCGCCCCGGCATCGTCCACCGCCTGGACAAGCAGACCAGCGGCATCGTGCTGATGGCGAAGACGCAGGCCGCCTGGCTGGCGCTGCAGCGCCAGTTCAAGGCGCGCACCGTCAATAAGGTTTATCTGGCGCTGTGTGTGGGCGAGGTGCAGCCGCCGCACGGCATGATTGCCAGGCCGATCGGGCGCGACCCGTCGAACCGCCAGCGCATGGCGGTCGTGGCGGGCGGGCGCGCGGCAGAGACGCGCTACGACCTGGGCGAGGTCTTTACCGTGGCACAGGCGCGCGAAGCCGCCGGCTACGGCAATTTCACGTTGCAGAAAGGCGCGCGCTACAGCTTCGTGCGCGTACGGCCGGCGACCGGCCGCACGCACCAGATTCGCGTGCATCTGGCGTCCATCGGCTATCCCATCGTCGGCGACGCTTTGTACGGCGCGACACGGCGCGACGCGCTCAGCCGCGCCCTCGCGCCGCGCCATCTGCTGCACGCCGGTGAATTGTCGTTTGAACTGCCCGCGTCCGGCCGCCCGTTGCACCTGCATGCGCCGATGCCGGCGGACATGCAGCGCGTACTCGACCTGCTGGCCGAATGATCAGGCTGCGGTCTTGTGCTGCTGGTCGATGATCTCCTGCGCGATGTTGCTCATCGTCGTGCGCCGCGAGCGCGCGCGCATCTGCACTTCGTGATAGGCCTCTTCCTCGCTCATACCGGCCTGCATCAGCAGACCCTTGGCGCGGTCGATCAGCTTGCGCGAAGTCAGCTTTTCCTGCAGCTCGTCCACGCGCTCCGCCAGATGGCGGCGGTCGCTGAAGGTCGCCGCGGCGATGCGCATGGCCGCGATCAGGTCGTCGCGCTTCACCGGCTTGATCAGGTAACCCTGCACCGGTATGGAGGCGGCGCGATCCAGCAGCGTGCTTTCGTTATACGCCGTCAGGATCAGTATTGGAATCGGGCGGCTCTTGATAATCTCGGCCGCCGCATCCAGGCCGTCGCGAAACGGCATGCGCACATCCAGCAGAGCGATATCGGGCCGCTCGCGATAAGCCAGCGTGACGGCTTCGACGCCGTCCGCCGCGCTGTAAACCGTATGTCCCAGTTCGGAAAGTATTGCGCGCAAACCCATCCGGATGATGGATTCGTCGTCGGCAACAAGGACGCGCAAACTCTTAGTCATGTGTCGGTACCATCCTCCTGCTCCGCGGCGCGCGATTACGCGAGTATGGCTTCTAGCAGCCTGTATACGCGCCGCAAGGTACTCGTCGTGGAGATTGGCTCACCATTATACCCACGCGAAAAACGGCATTTGCGGGGCATTTGCAGCAGTCATCGGTTGTGCGGTATAAATACCTTGCCTGCCCGCACGAGACATTCTCGCCGCATACCGGCGCTACAGCAAGGAGGGGATCGGTGACTGACCATGATTCGAACGCTCACACCGCAAGGCAAACCATGCGCACGTTCGTGGCCGGGGTGATGTATGAAAACCGCGACGTGACCGCACAGGAGCTGCACCTGGGCGAGAGCCTGACGCTGCTGCGCGAGCCGGACAATGCCCACGACGTCAACGCCATCCGCGTGCAGCGTGAGGAAGGGCAGCCCATTGGGTTTGTGCCGAAGGAAATGGCCGCCTGGCTGGCCCCGTTCATCGATGCGCACCAGATGCAGTTGATCGCCGCCGTCACGGAACTGCATATCGAGCCGGTCACCCTGCACGTGCGCGTGCAGATCGAGTTTGCCGTGCCGCAGACCTGGGCGGAGCTGTCGCCGCGCCAGGCCGAACCGTCGCCGCCGCCCGAATATGCCATCGACCGCACACAGACCGGTTTGTATGTGCTGTTGAATTGCAACGTGGACCAGTTTCAGACGGCGCGCGATATCCTGACCGGCGGCGGCTACGAGATTCAGCGCGACGGCTACTGCATCCGGCCATCGTCGAAAGGGCGCTTTTTCGAGTGGTATCTCAAGCTCGACCCCGCTCTGGCGGAGCGTGATGCGGCTGACATCAGCGACCTGCTCAAGCGCCGCATGGGTGCCGCCGGGGATGGACAGCAGGCCCATGCCGTGGAAGAACTGCGCCGCAAGTACCAGCAGGAATTCAACGCGCTGCAGTCGAGGCTGACACAGGCGCAGACCGAGCAGCGCATCGCCCGCGAACAGAATTCGAAAGCCGCCGCACAGAAGCAGGCGGAGATCGACCAGCTTCAGATCAACATTGAACACAAAGAGGCGGAACTGAAGAACCTGAAAGGGAGAGTGCAGAATTCGGCGGCAGTGCTGCAGGCGCTGGCGAACCGCCAGCCGGTCATCAGTGCAGACTACGCCGAGGTGCTGCTCGACGTTGTAGCAGACCGTTTGACGCCCCGACTGTCGCTGGATGTCATCGCGCGGTTGTTCCCCGACCGCATTGTGGTTCTCGACAGCGCGTATGCCGCCGCGGATGACTCCGCGGAGTTTCGCGAACGGTCGAAGCTGTTCGGCCTGCTGTGGAAGCTGGTGAACGAGTATCGCGCCATGCTGCTGGACGGCGCCGGCGACACCGAAGCGCGCAAGGTCTTCGGCGCCAGTTACGCGGCTGTCGAATCCGAGACCGCCGCGAGCAACGCCCATGCGAAGCGCCGCCACACCTTCGCCTATGGGGGCAGGCCGATCGTGATGGAGAAGCACCTGAAGATCGGCGTGAAGGACAGCGCCCACGAGACGATTCGCGTGCACTTCGAGTGGCTGGCCGACGAGAAGAAGATCGTCGTCGGCTATTGCGGCCCGCACCTGCCGTTGCGATGAAAGGAATTAGAGATTAGAGACAGGAAAATATCACAAGGGTGTGTATCCGCCTCTAATCTCTCTTCTCTGGCTGTCGCCGCGGGCGCAAGAGCCATATGCCCAGTGCGACACTCAGCACCACAGCGCCGGCAATCACGACAAGCTGCAGGGGCGGCTTGCTGCGATCCAGTTGCATCAGTTCCGCCGTGGGCACGGTCGATTCGGGCTGCTGCGCTGCGACCGCCCCCGCCGATACCGTGAGTTCAGCCGTCAGCGTGTCGCCGTCCTCGCCAACCGCCCGCACCTGATAAACGTCCGCGGGGACATTGGTCGGCACGGCAAAGCCTTGTTCGAAAGTCTCCTGGGTGACATATACCGTCCCCAGAATCAGGTTGAGCTGGGGGCCTTGCAGGGAAATCGTGAACGTCTCGCCGGCCGCCACTCCGTCGCCTTTCACCGTCACGATGCCGCCGGGCGCGACCTCCGCCGGAGTGACCGTGAGCGTAGCCCCGCCATGCGCCAGGGCGAGCGCAACGGTTATGGCAAAGAAAGCGAATGCACCTGACAGGGCGATCAGCCCATCCCAAACTAAACGCCGGATTCGTAGTCCAGTCATGGCACATTCCCCATCAAGTGCGCCACCGGCCGGCTGAACCAGGCGTAGCCGCCCGAGGCAATCAGCGCGACCAGGATCAGGGCGCCGGCCACAATGACCCACTTCCGCCTGCGCGGCGACAGCCAGGGGCTGCGGTCAACAAACGGCACGATCACCAGCAGGAAGATGATTGTCACCGCCCCGATCAAAAGCCCGCGGATGCCAAGCACATCCTCCAATGGGTAGATCGGCAGAAACATCCAGGGTGGTTTGGTCACCTCCGCGCCAGGAAGACCGGCTTTGCCCAGCGGGGCCGGCACGAACAGGGCCAGCACGATGATGATAGCCAGCAGCAGGAAGCCATAGCCGGCCATCTTCTGCAGGTGCACGGTGAAGCGCGATGTACCCCGTCCAGCCGACGCAGGGCCAGATTGGGCGTCGCCGGCGGCCTTGGGGGAGATGCCAAGCTGCTTGATCAGGTAGATATGAGCGATGATCAGCACGGCGAACGCGATCTTCCGTTCGCCGCTGCCGTATGGTGCAAAGCCGGTGAACCACGAGTGCGCGGGCGCCTCGCTGACCTCCGCGGTGCCCGTCTTTCCGGCGATCGGCACCTG
>JAKALH010000270.1 GCA_021813225.1 Chloroflexota bacterium | reverse complement strand
AATCGGTCGGCGCGCTGCACGATGTGGTCGGAACTGAGCACAGCCATCACGGCATCCGGGTCGTGGTTCAGGATATGCAGCGCCCCCAGCCCGATGCACGGCGCCGTGCCTTTGCCCGACGGTTCGACGATGATGTTTTCGTCGGGAACGTTGGGCAGATGTTCGGCCACCATTTCGGCATACACCATGCCGGTGACTACAAAGATATGTTCGGGCGGGATGATCGGCAGGATGCGATCGACCGTCTGCTGCAGCATCGAACGCTGCACCCCGTCCGGTGTCCTGGGGCCAAGCGCCAGAAATTGCTTGGGCCTGCCGCTGCGGCTGTAGGGCCACAGCCTGGTTCCGCTGCCGCCCGCCAATATGAGCGCGTACATCGTCATGAATAAACCTCGCCAGCCCGGCCTGACCGTCCAGCGGCCGCGGCATCCCCCCTCGATTGATCCTCGTGTCAGCCAGGCGATTGCCTGCTGTGTCAAGCGACTATCATAACATTTTCGGGTGAACGCCGGAGTCAGATCAGGCCGCGCTGGCGCGCGATATGGATGGCTTCCACGCGCCCGTCCGCGCCCAGCTTCGACAGAACATTGCCGACATGAAAGGTGGCGGTGCGCTCCGAAATCCCCAGGCGCGTGGCGATTTCCTTGTTGCGCAGGCCGTCGGCCATCAGGCGCAACACTTCCTCTTCGCGCAGCGTCAATGGCGGGACAGGCAGAAAGTCGGCGGCATTACGAAGGTTGTGCACGGCGTCGCCATCCGGGGAAAGGTCAAGCGCGGCAGGGATGCCGACTGTTTCGGCGCTGGCGCCGCTGGCGGCCTGCAACGCGGCATCCAGCAGGCGCTGGGTGATGCGGAGTTCGTGCGCGGCGGGCGAATCAACCGGCAGCAGCGCGACGGCGCGGCGGGCGCGCTCCTGTGCGCTGCGCAGGATATCGCTGACGGCTTCGCGCGTGATGTCGTTCATATCCGGTAAGTCTATGCCATGCCGCTAACCGCGGGCTGGCGACTCGCCGATGGCGGGTTGGTGCGCCGGACACGAATCGGTGTCCGCTCGTGACGCAGCGACTGCCGGAACCGGCTGAGCGCCCCAGCGTAATTCCGGCAGCCTGCAACGGGAACCGGCGGTATTCGGCTACACTTCGGGCTGGGTAGACTTTACCGGCTTAGCCGGCTCAGGCTTCTGGCCCTCGGCCAGCGGCCGCTTGAAAATGTGAAACGCGGCGCCCATCGGCTGCATCTGCAGCCCGACGAGTTCCCATCCTTCTGTGCCCAGTGCATTCAGGTAACGGCGGCCAAAAGCGGTCATGCGCTCGCCGTCATTGATGAGCGTCTCGTCTCCCTCAACCGACACGCGCCCGCGGAAGTCCACGTACGCCACCTTGTACTCATATCTCTGTTTATCCATATTTCACCTCATGACGGGTCACCCGGCAAACAGGATAAGCAGTCTGACGGCGCGGGACACCGTCAGAACACACAGGTCATCCTGCAGATTTCAGACAGGGTGCGCCAACGGCGAGCGTGCGGCTGCCAGCTAGCCGTGCCGGCGCATGAAGGTCTGCATACGCTCAAGGGCCTGCTCGATCTTCTCGTAGGACTGCGCGTAGGCCATACGCACATAACCGGCGCCGCCCGCGCCGAAGGCGTTGCCGGGGATAACCGCCACGTGCTCCTCTGCCAGCAGCCTGTCGGCAAACTCCTCGTCGTCCATGCCGCTTCTTTTCACCGCGGGGAAGGCATAGAACGCCCCGCGCGGCTCGAAACAGTCCAGGCCCAGCGCGTTGCACCCGCTCACGATCAGCCTGCGGCGGCGGTCATACTCCGCCACCATGCGCTGCACATGCTCCTCGCCGTGCTGCAACGCGACGATGGCGGCGGCCTGCGCCGTCGTCGGCGCCGACATGATGGTGTACTGGTGCACCTTGCGGGCGGCGCCCAGCAGTTCCTTATTGGCGGCCATATACCCGATGCGCCAGCCCGTCATGGCGTAATCCTTGCTGAAGCCGCTCAGCAGGATGGTGCGGTCGCGCATGCCGGGCAATTGGGCGAAACAGGTGTGGCGCACGCCGTACACCAGCCGGTCGTAGATCTCATCGCTGATGACCAGCAGGTCGTGTTTTTCCGCCACCACGGCGATCTCCAGCATGCGCTCGCGCGTCAGCACCGCGCCCGTGGGGTTATTGGGGTAACCGATCAGGATAGCCTTGGTGCGCGGGGTGATGCAGGCTTCGATTTCCGCGCCGGTGACCTGAAAGCTGTTCTCGACGCTGGTGGCAATCGGCACCGGCACGCCGCCGGCAAAGACGACTTCCGCCGTATAGGCGACGAAACACGGCTGCGGCACGATCACTTCGTCGCCCGGGTCGATGATCGCCGTCATCGCCAGGTACAGCGCCTCGCTCACACCGACGGTAATCAGCAGTTCGTCCTCGGGGTGATAGGCCACGCCGTACAGCGCCTGCAGGTGTTCTGAAAGTGCGGCGCGCAATTCGGCGGTGCCGGAGTTGCTGGTGTAACGGGTCTCGCCGCGCTTCAGCGATGCGATGCCCTCGCGCAGGATCGGATCGGGTGTCACGAAGTCAGGCTCGCCGATGCCCAGAGAGATGACGTCGGGCATCGTCGCGGCGATATCGAAGAAACGGCGAATACCGGACGGCGGCACAGAGGCAACGCGTTTTGAGATGAGTGATTTCATGGCTCTGTTCAGTCTGCATCGAAACCGACGACGCTGGAGTCGCCTACATTGAAGCGCCACGGCCGCCCGAGTAACACCGCATCGCGGCCGATCAGCGAATTCGCCAGCACATGATGAGTCACATAGGCTCCCGCGTCGACGACGCTGTCGCTGACAACGCTGTCCACGATCTGGCAGCCTTCGGCGATGGTCGCGTACGGGCCGATGACGCTGCGCTCGATCTTGGCCGAAGGGTGAATGTGCACGGGCGGGATGATGACGCGCCCGTCGTTCTGCCACAGGGCGCTGTTGTCGTGCCCGTGCTCCAGCAGGTAGCGGTTGGTTTCCAGAACCGTCTCCGCTTTGCCGCAATCCAGCCAGACGTCGACGGTCTGCGGACGCAGTTTCGCGCCCTTCTCAATCATCAGGTTGAAGGCATCGGCCAGGAAGTATTCATCGCGCGTCTTGAGCATGCGCTCGATGAGTTCGGAGCAGGCTGACATCAGCGACAGGATTTCCTTGACGTAATACATGCCGATGACCGCCTGCCGGTTGCTGGTGTCGGCGGGCTTCTCGATGAAGTTGGTGATATAGCCCTGCTCGTCGACCTTGACCACGCCGAACCGGCGCGGGTCTTCGACTTCCTTGACGTAAATGACGCCGTCGCTGTTCTCCCGGCTCAGGTGCGTCATATCGGCATCGGCCAGCGTGTCGACGAAGACAATCACAGTCGGCCCCTGCACCAGTTCGCGCGCCAGCAGGATGGCTGGCGCCTGTCCGTTCAACTCCTTCTGCTCCACATAGTGGCCTTTGATTGCCGGATAGGTGGACTTGACATACTGGGCGATCTGGTCGCCCAGATAGCCGACGACGAAAACCACTTCCTGCAGGTCCTGATGGATCAGCCGGTCCAGAATATGGCCCAGGACCGGTTTACCCGCCACGTTTATAAGCGGCTTTGGCTTGCTGTAGGTATGCGGGCGCAGCCGCGTGCCGAACCCCGCCAGCGGAATGATGACGTTCATGCTTATTACCCCTGGTAGGTCAAGCTTAACACCGGTTTGCGCGTGTGCCAGTCGGTATGGCGCTGATATGCGTCGGCGGCGCGCAGGATGGTGCCTTCGTCGAAGGCCTTACCCAGCAGTTGCAGCCCGATTGGCAGACCGGCCGCATCGAAACCGCACGGCACGCTGATGCCGCAGATGCCGGCCAGGTTGCAGGTCAGGGTGAAAATGTCGGCCAGGTACATCTGAATCGGGTCATCGGCTTTCTCGCCGATCTTGAACGCAGTAGTCGGCGATACCGGTGTTGCAATGAAGTCGACGTCGGCAAACGCGCTCTCGAACTCGTGTTTGATCAGTGTGCGCACTTTCTGTGCGCGGATGTAATACGCATCGTAATAGCCGGCGCTGAGCGCGTACGTGCCCAGCATGATGCGCCGCTTGACCTCGTCGCCGAATCCGGCGCCGCGCGTCTTGCGATAGGTGTCGATCAGGTCGGTGCCCTGCACGCGCAGGCCATAGCGCACGCCGTCGAAACGCGCCAGGTTGGCGGACGCCTCGGCAGTGGCGATCATGTAGTACACGGGCAGCGCGACGCTGGTGCCGGGCAGGCTGATCTCGCGCACCGTCGCGCCCTGTTCGCGCAACTGTTCAATGCCGGCGCGCACGGCAGCGGCCACCTCAGCCTGCATGCCGGGGATGAAATACTCGCGCGGCACGCCGATGCGCAGCCCGCGCACATCGCCGTCCAGCAACGCGGCAGCGTCCAGGCCGGGCGCATCGATCGAAGTGGAATCGAACGGGTCAGGGCCGCCGATCACGCTCAACATGATCGCGGCATCGCGGGCATCCTTCGCCAGCACTCCCACGCTGTCCAGCGATGAGCCATAGGCGATCAACCCGTAGCGCGACACGCGCCCGTAGGTGTTCTTCAGGCCGGTTACGCCACACAGCGAGGCGGGCTGGCGCACGCTGCCGCCGGTGTCGGTGCCCAGCGCGGCGCAGCACAGGTCGGCGGCCACGGCTGCCGCGCTGCCGCCGGACGAGCCGCCCGGCACGCGCGTGTGATCCCATGGGTTGTGCGTGACTCGATAGCCGGAGTTCTCGGTGGACGAGCCCATCGCAAACTCATCGGTGTTGGTTTTGCCCAGGAATACCGCGCCGGCCGCGCGCAGGCGGGCGACGCTGGTGGCATCCCAGGCGGGCACGTAATGCTCCAGGATGCGCGAACCGGCCGTGGTGCGCAGGCCGCGCGTGCTCAGTACATCCTTAAGCGCCACCGGC
>JAKALH010000269.1 GCA_021813225.1 Chloroflexota bacterium | reverse complement strand
CCGTACCGAGTCAGGACGTACGGGCAGGCCGGTGTGCCTGCCCGATGAAAACGGGCCGATGCACTGGGGCGACACGCAGGTCGCCCCGTACGTATAACCATCTTGCCAGGCGCGGGGGCAGGCCGGTGTGCCTGCCCCGCTCCATCCACCGGGTGGATAATGTCTGAGACGAAAGGAACACAGAATGCACGAGATATCGGTCATACAGAGCGCCATGGAAATTGCCGTGGAAAGCGCAAAAGCTCAGGGTGCGCAGCAGATACACCGCGTTAACATGCGCGTGGGCGCGCTGGCCGGCGTCGTGCCGGATTCGCTGCAATTCGCCTTTCCCATCGTCGCCAAAGGCACCATCGCCGAAGGCGCCACGCTGGAGATCGAATTCGTCCCGGCGCAATGCCACTGCGCCAGTTGCAACAGCGACTTCGAGCCGAAGGATTTCTTCTACGCATGCCCCAATTGCGGCGCGCTCACCGTAGACCTGCTGCATGGCAAAGAGTTGGAGTTGGCGTACCTGGAGGTGTCGTGATGGGCGGCGAAATGCAGAAGTCAAAGGGCAGGGTACAGAGGTCAGAAGCCAGAGGGCAGAGGGCAGACATTGGGGATGGGGCGGATACCATCGGCCAGCGCGCTGAGGCCGAGCAGCGCCGCATCGTCATCAATCAGGGCGTGTTATCAAAGAACGATCAGTTGGCGCAGGGCAACCGCGCCCTGTTCAGGTCCAAACATCTGCTCACGCTGAATATCGTGTCGTCACCCGGTTCGGGCAAGACCGCTTTCATCGAGCGCACTCTCACCGACGTGAAGGGGCGCCTGCGCGGCGGCGTGGTGGTGGGCGACCTGGCCACCGATAACGACGCGCAGCGCATCGCCCGCAGCGGCGCGCCCGCCATACAGATCACCACCGGCGATACCTGCCACCTCGACGCCGAGATGGTGGCCGAGGCGACCGCCAAACTGGACCTGGACGCGCTGGATGTGCTCATCATCGAGAACGTGGGCAACCTGGTCTGCCCGTCGTCCTACGACCTGGGCGAAGACCTGCGCATCGTGCTGCTGTCCGTCACCGAGGGCGAGGACAAGCCGCTGAAATATCCGACCATGTTCAAGACCGCCGACGTGGTTATCGTAAACAAGATGGACATCGCCGGGGCCGCCGGGTTCGACCGCGAGACGGCGCTCAGCAACATCCATCGCATGGTGCCGCGGGCGGCCGTCTTCGAGGTCTCCGCGCGCACGGGGCAGGGCATGGCAGCGTGGTACAGCTTCCTGGAGCAGCGGGCGGCGGGGCGTATGTGAACCCTGCGATTGCCATCGACTGCGGGGAAAGACGAGATGTCCCGTCAGGCTGCCCTAAGATAGCGGCAGGGAGGGGACAAGGAAGCACCGATTGCGCGCGTTGCGGCCCGTATCGCGTCGATGCGAAGCACGAGATGGAGCCGGTGAAGACCGAGTGGTTTGGCGCGCCGTCGTTCCGCATCATCGAGCGCGTCCAGCCGGCCAGCGTACTGCTGTACCAGTTGACGCCGGTTATATAGCAGGGGCGATGCATTGCATTACGACTCTGGCAAACAGGGATCGCTTGGCAATGCATCGCCCCTACCCATTGCCTCGATGCGCCGCGGGTCGCGTCAATGTCATCGCTGGGCACATACAGCACCATGTCGCCGGGTTTGAACACCGCGATCACCGGCGCCAGATCGCTGTTTAGGTCGGGGAATCCGCCGCCGATGTTACCGATTTTGAACCACGTAAACGTCGGTTCGTGGTTGACCTCCCAGCCGAATAACTCGCTGTAAAACCAGCCGGTGGCTTCGCAGTCAGCGGTTGGGATATCGATATGCATGATCGGTCTTTTGTCCATCGCAGATTCCTTATTTCATCACAGCACAAGAACATTTGTTCTGATTTATTGTAGCATCCATTTCGGGCACTAATCCCGATTCGTGAGTACACTACTCCTGTACATCGAAGCACGCGCCGACATCGGGCGCGTAGAATGGAGTGTGACTTATGACCCTCAAACAAGATGCCCTTGACTACCACAGCAAGTATCCGGCCGGCAAACTCGAAATCAACCCGACCAAGCCCTGCCTGACCCAGCACGACCTGGCGCTGGCCTATACGCCCGGCGTCGCCGTGCCGTGCCTCGCCATCCAGCAGAACCCCGACGACGCCTATCTGTACACGGCCAAAGGCAACTTCGTCGCCGTCGTCACCAACGGCACCGCCGTGCTCGGCCTGGGCGACATCGGCGCGCTGGCCGGCAAACCGGTCATGGAAGGCAAAGGGCTGCTCTTCAAGCGCTTCGCCGATATCGACGCCATCGACATCGAACTGGACACCAAAGACCCGGAACAGATCATCCAGACGGTCAAACTGCTCGAACCCGCGTTCGGCGGCATCAACCTGGAAGACATCAAAGCGCCGGAGTGCTTCGTCATCGAGGAACGCCTGAAGCAGACGATGAACATCCCGGTCTTCCACGACGATCAGCACGGCACCGCCATCATCTCGGGCGCAGCGATGCTGAACGCGCTGGAACTGATCGGCAAATCGCTCGCCGATGTGCGCATCGTGTTCAGCGGCGCGGGCGCCTCGGCAATCGCGTGCGCGCGTTTCTACCTGGCGCTGGGCGCGCGCCGCGAGAACATCGTGATGTGCGACAGCAAGGGCGTGATCTACAAAGGCCGCAGCGCCGGCATGAACCCGTATAAGGAGGAGTTCGCCAGCGACACCCCCGCGCGCACCCTGGCCGAAGCCCTGGCCGGCGCGGACGTTTTCGTGGGCCTGTCCGCCGCGGGCGCAGTCACGCAGGAGATGGTCAAACAGATGGCCGCCCGCCCGATCATCTTTGCGCTGGCTAATCCCGACCCGGAAATCAGCTACGACGACGCCAGAGCCGCCCGCCCGGACGCCATCGTCGCCACGGGGCGCTCCGACTATCCCAACCAGGTCAACAACGTGCTGGGCTTCCCGTTCATCTTCCGCGGCGCGCTGGACGTGCGCGCCACGCGCATCAACGAGGAGATGAAGGTGGCCGCCGCGCGCGCCCTGGCGGCGCTGGCCAGAGAAGACGTGCCCGAATCGGTGGTGCGCGCCTATGGGCTGGAGTCGCTGCACTTCGGCGTCGATTATCTGATACCCAAGCCCGTGGACACGCGCGTGCTGCTGTGGGAGGCCCCCGCCGTGGCGCGCGCCGCCATGGAGACAGGCGTCGCGCGCGTTCACCTGGACCTGGTGCGCTACCGCGAGACGCTGGAAGCCCGCCTGGGCAAATCGCGCGAGTTGATGCGCATCGTGTTCCGCAAAGCCCGCCAGAACCCCAAGCGCATCGTGCTGGCCGAAGGCGAGCACGAGAAGATGATCCGCGCCGCGCACCAGTTGGCGGAGGAGCGCATCGCCAGACCGATCCTGCTGGGCGACCCGGCTGTGATCCGCCGCAAGGCGGACGACCTGCAGATCAGCCTGAACGTTTCCGTGCAGGTGGAGGACCCGGCGACGTCGGAGCGGCGCGCCCGCTACGAACAGCGCCTGTACGAACTGCGCTACCGCAAGGGCGTGACGCCGCCCGCCGCGCACGACCTTGCCGGCGACCGCACCTACTTCGCGGCGCTGATGGTGGAACAGGGCGATGCCGACGGCATGATCGCCGGCCTGACGTCGCATTACCCCGACGCGCTGCGCCCGCCCCTGCAGATCATCCGCACCGTCGCCGATACGACGACTGCCGCGGGAGTCTACCTCGTCACGACCCGCAACCGCGTCCTGTTCTTCGCCGATACCACGGTGAACATCGAGATGGACGCGGTGAAGCTGGCGGAGATCGCCATCCGCACCGCGCGGCTGGCACGCGATTTCGACATCGAGCCGCGCATCGCCATGCTGAGTTACTCCAACTTCGGCAGCGTGCGCAACCCGCATGCCGACATGGTGCGCCAGGCCGTCGATATCGTGCGGCAGCGCCAGCCCGACCTGATCGTCGAAGGCGAGATGCAGGCCAACACCGCGCTCAGCGAAGAGGAGCTCAACGGCACGTATCCGTTCAACCGCCTGCAGAAGGAAGCCAATGTGCTGATCTTCCCCACCATGGAAGCGGCCAACATCGCCTACAAGCTGGTGCAGCAACTGGCCAACGCCGAAGTCATCGGGCCGATCCTGGTGGGCATGCGCAAGCCCGTGCACATCATGCAGCGCGGCGACGAGGTGAAGGATATCGTGAACCTGGCTGCCATGGCCGTGGTGAAGGCGCAGAACAAGGAATTTTAGATTTTGGATTGCCGATTTCCGATTGCACCGCTGCGACGTGGGAGCGCACCTTTGCGGTCTTCCGCCACCGATAATGTAGGGGCAATCCCTTGCGGTCGCCCTGGTCACGGGTAGCCGCGGCGATGGGCAGGGGCAAGCCCTGCCCCTACGACATCACACCAGGCGTAGGGGCGATCCCTTGCGGTCGCCCCGATCCCTGCGGTCGCCCCAATCCCTGCGGTCGCCCCGATCCTTGCGGTCGTCCATCGCGTGTGGCCCGAATGAACCGTAGAGACGCGGAGGACGCAGAATGAAGTGATGGTTTACCTCTGTGGTGAAATATCTAAATGATTAACACACCGCTTTTTGTCGGCCAACTTGTGAAACTGTCACCGCTGGAACCGGAGAGGGACGCGGAAACGATTGCGCGTTGGACAAACGAGCCAGAATACCTGCGCCAACTGACGGACGGGCCGGCCCAGCCGCTCTCGACGGCGCAGGTGAAGAAGCAATTGGAGAAAGCCACGAAGGGCCCCGGGGGGATGCGGCGCGAGTTGCCGTTCGCCATCCATGCGCACGAGGGCGGGAACATGCTGGGCAGCCTGCGCTTCGAGCGCATCCAATGGTCGCACGGGGATGCGCAATTGAGGCTCGCCTTCGGCGCGCCGGAAGCATGGGAGCATGGGGAGGCGGCAGAGACGCTGCACCTGGCGTTACACTAC
>JAKALH010000268.1 GCA_021813225.1 Chloroflexota bacterium | reverse complement strand
GAGACGATATTGAATCGCGTACTCGACGCCGGCATCAATTTCATCGATACATCATACGATTATGGCCGCAGCGAGGAATTCATCGGTAAATTCATCAGCAAGCGCCGCAGCGAGTACTACCTCGCGACAAAATGCGGCTGTACGTTCGAGGACAAAGGCAATCATGACGATACCCCACATGTCTGGACTCGCGATAATCTGCTGCACAACATTGAGACCAGCTTGCGCTTGATGAACACCGACTACGTCGATATATGGCAGTTGCATAATCCGTCCGTAGAACAAGTCGAGTCGGGCGATCTGGTCAACGTGATGCAGGATGTGCAAAGATCAGGGAAAGCTCGTTGGATCAGCATCTCATCGACCCTCCCCCACATAACGAAATACATCGAATGGGGGGTGTTTGCGACATTCCAGATCCCCTATTCCGCACTGGAGCGCCAGCATGAAAATGTCATTACACAGGCAGCCATGTCAGGAGCGGGCGTTATCATCCGCGGCGGTGTAGCGCGTGGGGCGCCCGAAGAGGCCGGGCTTGGCAGCAAGGATCGTTGGGCTACCTGGGAAAAAGCTAAACTGGATGAGTTGTTGGCGCCCGGCGAAACACGCACTGGTTTCCTGTTGCGTTTCACCCTTACACATCCAGGCATGGCGACGACGATTGTCGGGACATTGATTCCAGAGCATCTGGACGAAAATCTCCGTTTCGCCGCGGCAGGAAAACTCGCCAAGGATGTCTACGAGGAAGCCAGGAAACGCCTGAGTGCGGCTGGAGAAAATCCAGCCTGAAGGCATCGCTTCAAAAGCGCCGAGTCGTGTTCGACGTGCGCGCGAACGGCGAACGATTGTCAAGATACGCCGGCGGCATAGCAGGCGCCGGCTCACAAATAAACTGGAGACTAATACATGATTGTCACAACTGCAGAACTCTTTAAGATTGCCTATGGCAAGTTTGCCATTGGCGCATACAACATCAATAACGTGGAACAAGCCATCGGCTTGTTTACCGGAAACCTGGAAGCGAAAGCTCCGTTTATCATCCAGATATCTAAAGGCGCCCGCAAGTATGCCGGCGTTAAGATGCTGGAAGGCTTGATTCGCGCGTGCGACGCGACGTTCCCTGATGCGGTATACGCAGTGCACCTCGATCACGGCGATGAGAAAACCTGTTACGACTGCATCGATTCAGGTTTCTACTCGTCAGTGATGATCGACGCCTCGCATGAGCCGTTTGAGAAGAATATCGAAACCACACGCCGGATCGTGGAGCGTGCCCATGCCAAAGGCGTCAGCGTCGAAGCGGAACTGGGCATGCTGGGCGGTGTTGAAGAGCACGTCAAAGTCGATGAGAAAGACGCCCGCTTGACTGATCCTGACGATGCGAAAGTTTTCGTCGAGAAGTCCGGATGCGACAGCCTGGCCGTTGCAATCGGCACCAGCCACGGCGCTTATAAGTTTAGGGGCTCACAGGGTTTGCACTTTGAGCGCATCGCGGAGATCCAGAAGCGCCTGCCCGGTTACCCGCTCGTCATGCACGGCTCAAGTTCGGTGCCTCAGGAGGAAGTTGAGCGCATTAACGCCGCAGGGGGCAAGCTTGATCCGTCGGCAAAAGGCGTCGACGAGAATCAATTCGCGCGGGCCGCACTCCTCGGCGTCACCAAGGTGAACATCGACACGGATGGACGTCTCGTCTGGACGCGCGTTCACCGCGAGTTCTTCCGCGACCATCCGGAGAAGTTTGACTTCCGCGAACCCGGCGAAGTGTTCAAGAAAGAGTATGCCGCTTTTATTGTGCACAAGGCGCAAAAACTCGGGTCGGCTGGGAAGCTGGACGAAGTTCGCGCCGCCCTGGCGACTGCAAAGACGGCGGCCTGAGCATACCCTCAACCGGTCAGAATATATTAAAAGAGGTTCGGATGACTGTCCGAACCTCTTTTGTGATCGTTCGACTATGGTACGACGGTGGATTAGTCCGGGTCGGTCTTGAAGACGAGGTCCCACAGCGGTGAGCTGACGCCATAACGCATATCAGGCGTCTTGAAATGGTGCAGCATGTGATAGCGCTTCAGGAACTTCATCACGCGCCCGTGCATTGGCAGGTGGTGGGTGGCATAGTGAATCATGTCGTAGGCCACATAACCCACAGTGAAACCGGATATAAGCGGTCCTACCCAGTGTGGCAAGCCTAATAATAATCCCACGACGAGATAGAACCCGATGATGAAGATTGCGGCCATTGGAATGCTGGCAGCCGGCGGCATCACCAGGCGTGTTTTGCACTGTGGTTGTGCATGATGCACACCGTGGAACATGAAGAAGATTTTCTGCGCAGCCGGCGACTGCGGGTGATAGTGGAACACAAACCTGTGCATGAGGTACTCCGTTAAAGTCCATACGAAGATACCCAGCAGAAATGCGACCGGCAGATACAACCAGGAAGAACCAGTGTCCATTCGCGCGACTTCAGCGAGAAGGAAGTAAGCAGCCACCGGCAGCCAGATAATGAGAACGACAACCGGATGGACGTGTGTGAAGAATTCGAGGAAGTCGGATTTGAATAAGCGAATCGGTTGTTCATCATGGCTGATTTCCATCTCACTGATGCTCTTGATCATCACTGACCTCCAGGCAACTCGCTGCGACTCATATTTAGTGCGAAAGTATACTTCACACGTCTGCCGCGGTATTGATGCCTATCGAGACGGGTGATGTGCCAGAAAAGCATCGACATCGGCGCGCCAGGGTGCCCCTTCCATAGGTCCCTGCTTAGTCACTGCCAGCGCTCCTGTTGCATTCGCGAAACGCGCTGCGTCTGGCAAAGACATTCCTTCCAGCATGCCCACCGTGAAACCGGCGCAGAATGAATCCCCCGCGCCCGTCGGGTCTACCTCGGTCACTGAAAAACCTGGCGCATGGAATTCAGTTGCCGATGTAAATACCCGGCACCCTTCAGCGCCTTGCTTTAACACGACTGTTTTCCCGCGTTCAGCAAACCATCGGCAACCCGCTTCGTCGTCTGCTGTGCCCGCAAACATTCGGCCTTCGCCTGAGCTTGGGAGGAACACATTGGCCCGCTCGAGTACCGGCTTGCACAGTTCGATGATCTCATCGACGCTGAGTATTTCAGGACGAATGTTCGGGTCAAAGCTCAATGTAGCGCCTTCAGGCAGTAAATCGACCGCCCGATAGCATGCATCGCGCGCTGATGCATTCACGGCCAGGTTACATCCGGTGATATGAAGCCAGCGGGCATTCATCAGGTAAGAAGGGTCGATATATTCCGGCGCAACCTGCCCTGCGGCGGCGTCCTTCCAGTGGTAGATGAACCGGCGATTGCCGCCCGAGAAGTACGCTACAAAGGCCACACCCGTGGTACGGTCGGGCAGCACCCGAACCTCTGAAGTGTCGACACCATCGTCACGCAACCGATTCATCAGACAGTCGCCGAAACTATCCTGCCCTACCGCACCGATGAAACCGCATGAATGACCAAGCCGCGCCACGGTATCAATATAAATGGGAGTGTCGCCGCTGGGATAAGGACCAGTAAAGTCCCCTGCCCTGTCAAGCGGCTGGTCAAGTCCGGTGCGCATGATCTCGACCAGCATGTTGCCGATCGAAATGACTTCTGGATAGCGCGAGCGAGCCTCCATGATTTATACCTGTCGGACAGGCCTCCGATACCGGTTGTATCACAAAACGGGCCAGTTGTACTTTAATAGGTGTTCAGACGTTAATACCAGCCTGATACGGCTTAAGGAGCAGCTTATATATGATTGGTTTAGGGTTAATCGGAACTGGCGGCATGGCGAATCACCATGCGACGCAATACAGCAAGATCGAGGGCGTAAAGATTATCGCCTGTTGCGATGTCTCCAAAGAGAGAGCGTCCGCTTTTGCCGCCAAGTGGCAGGTCCCCCGAATTTACAACGACTACCTGGAGATGCTGGAAAAAGAGAAACTGGATGGCGTCGACAACGTGACGCCCGACGCCATGCATGCGGATATTTCGATCGCCGCTGTCGAGAAAGGCCTGCCGATCCTGTGCGAGAAACCGCTGGCCTCGAATCTGGCTGACGCTGAACGGATGCTGGCGGCAGTCGATCGGCACCCTGTTATCAACATGGTGAATTTCTCCTATCGGAACTCCAGTGGTTTACAGGCGGCGGTCGAAGTGGTGCGTTCAGGGGCGCTCGGGCAACTCCGCCACGTGGAATCGAGTTATCTGCAGAGCTGGCTGGCTAGCCGTGGCTGGGGCGACTGGCGCACAGGGGATAACTGGTTGTGGCGCCTGTCAACGAAGCACGGCAGCATGGGCGTCCTCGGCGATATTGGCGTGCATATCTACGATATGACATCCTTCCTGTGCGGAGATATCAGCGAGATTCAGTGCACGCTGCGCACCTTTGACAAGGGCGTACCCGGCAACAGGATAGGCGACTATGTCCTGGATGCTAATGAGAGTTTTGTCTCTACGGTCAGTTTCAAGAACGGTGGATTAGGCACCATCCATGCATCGCGCTGGGCAGTCGGTCATGCCAACAGCCTGCGCGCTCGTGTCTGTGGCGATCAGGGCGCCATCGAGATCGACCTGGACCGCTCATATGACGAGTACCGCATCTGCAGCGGGCAGGATCATGTCGATCACTTCAAATGGGAGACGGTAAAGTGTCCGCCCACACCCACTAACTATGAAAGGTTTGTAAACGCGATCAGAACCGGTAAGCAGGACCCTTCGGACTTTGCCAACGGGGCCAGGATACAAGCCTACCTGCATTACAGTGTAGAGTCAGATAAAACCGGTCAACGTGTCGTCGTTCCCTGACGATTCAACGTGTGTAGGTGGATCAGGTCACGAGTTCACACATCCCTGGTGCCGGCGTCGGCGAGTACTGCAAGCAAAGCAGCACGCTGCCGGACATCCGGTGCAATCGTGGACAGGTCTGTGACGCTTATATCAGGTCTTGCT
>JAKALH010000267.1 GCA_021813225.1 Chloroflexota bacterium | reverse complement strand
TTCCGATCTGATCCGGGTAATTCGTCTGCCAGGAGGACATTTCGTATTCCGGCAGGAGCGGGCGCAACGCGGCCATGACGGCGGGTTCTTCGCCCAGCTTGTCCAGCGTAATTATCACTTCGGACGCCTGACCGTTCATGCCGTATAAGTCCTGCGCTTCCTTCAGCGAGATATACACGCTGCGTTTTTCGACGTCGGCCAGCCCCACGTTGTAAATGCCCACCACGGTCATCGTGCGGTTGCGCATCTGCTGGTGCGCGGCCCGTCCCACCAGCGTGATGCGATCCCCCACCGAAACGCCCATGGCGCTCGCCAGCCCCTGGCCGATAAATACCGCATCCTGATCATCCGGATTGAGGTAGCGCCCCGCCGTCACGTGCTGGGCGATCATGCTGACCGGCAGCTCCTTGTCCGGTTCGATGCCGACAATGCCGACGCCAAAAGCGCCTTCGCGATTGGTGGCCATGCCGCTGGTGTTGATGCGCAGCGATGCCGCGACGACCTGCGGTTGTTTTCGCACGGCAGCCAGAACTGCCTGGGGGTCGGGCAGGGGCAGCAGCGGGCTTTGTTCAGGCTGGTCGCTGTAGCCGCTGGCGTGAACCTGGATATTCCCGCCCAGCACCTTGATGGCGTTGCCATAGATGGCCTGTTCGAACCCCGCTACTGTGCCGTCGTACACCATCATCATGGCCAGCGTCGCCCCGATCGACAGGACGACGATAAGCGTGCGGCGGCGATGCCGCCAGATATTACGCCATGCCAGGCGAAGATACAGCTTCATATTCGGCACACCTTTATGAATTCACCATCCATACTTTAAGCGTCTCCGGCTTTACCAGCACCAGCGAATTGCGGGGCGCGCCCAGAACGTCCTCGACGGCAGCGGTATACGCAGCGACTGTGGCTTCCATATAGCACGGGTCGCGGGATGCCGCACCCGGCGAGAGAATCTGCTGTGCCAGCGAATCTCCCAACCCTTCCATCAGCACCATCGCCACCTCTGCCACCCGTTCGGGGTATGCCGGCTTCATAGCTCCTTCTTTCACCGCCTGCAGGATCATTTCAGTCAGTATCGGCGCTACGCGCTTAAGACCGCTGGTCAGCATTTTCTGGCGCACAATGGCGTTATCATCGGTGTACCAGATGCGCAGAAGGGCCATCATCAGGTCAATCCGCGCCGCCTTCCAGCGCGATGCAGCCTCGAAATAGCGCTGGATTCGCTCCAGGGCGGGCGTCCCGGCGTCCTGCGCAATCGGCGCCAGCGCCTCAATGGCCCGGTCCAGGATGCGGTCAATCAACGCTTCCAGCAGGTTCTGTTTGGAATCGAAGTAGTGATAGAAGGCGCCCTTGGATATCTTCAGGCTTTCCAGAATGTCCTGGATCGTCATCTGCTGGTAACCCTTGGCGACCAGCAGCCGTTCTGCCGCATCCAGAATTTCGTTGCGCTTGACGGCATGTTCCTGTTCTTTGAGCGTTCTAGCCATAGCAACTTATTAAACCGACCGTCGGTTTATTAATATGTGAAGAATATACTCGCCGAAGGTGGCAATGTCAATCATTGTTACTCGCCGTAAGTTCTTAACACATGTGCCCGGCGACTCCGAGTCGCAGGCAACCCGCGTGCTGAGACTGCCAATGTGGGCTGAGGCAGCGCTGCGGCGACGGAGCCGGTTACCTGAGCCGCAGGCGCCATAAAAAAACAGGCCGGCATCACCGAGATGCCGGCCTGTAATCGCCGAGGCGAGGTTCAGCAGGATAGAACGGTGAACGACAGCGGGGGCAACTGCAATGTCGCCCTGCCGCCATCGATCGGCATGCCGGACAGCGTCTTCGTTGTGACGAGATCGGCCTGGGCGAAACTGTTCGCCAGCCGGGGGTCGCTGCCGCTGATCTGATAGATGGCTTTGATGGCCTGGGGCGCATCCGCCTGCCAGATCACTTCAGCTGCCAGCGGCTCGGTCTGGCTGCGGTTGATCAGGAACACGGCGCTGCTGCCCGCAGCCGGGTCGTTGCTGGCTGCGGCGTCCAGCAGCGGCACGTCGCCGTACAGGCGGGTGTTATACAACGGCGCCTGGGTCAGCACGTCCAGCGCCTGGCCGGACGCATACCGGCTGAACAACTGGAACGGGTAGAAGATGGACTGGCGCAGCAGGCTGTCGGCAGTGGTCAGGATGGGCGCAATCACATTGACGATCTGCGCCAGGCAGGCGATCTTCAGCACATCGGCCTTGCGCAGGAAGACATTCATCCACTCCGCCACGACGAGGGCGTCTTCGAGGTTGTAGACTTCCTCGATCAGATGGGGCGCCTCGCTCCAGCGCCCGTCCTCCAGGCGGTCCTTGTACCAGACGTTCCATTCATCCCAGGATAGATAGACATCGTGCCGGGAGCGCCGCTTGGTCTTCACATACCGCAGCACGCCGGCCAGCGTATCGACCTGGCTCTCAAACTGCACGGTCGACGCGAGGTAGCTGGCCGTGTCATTGTCGCGGTTGCCCGCGTAGTAATGCAGCGACAGGTAATCGACCTGCTCCCAGCAGGACTCCAGCACGTAGCGGTCCCACTCCGGGTAGGTGGGCATGTGCGTGCTGGAAGAGCCGCACAGCGCCAGCTTGATGGAAGGGTCCTGCCACTTCATCAACTTGGCGGCTTCGCGGGCCTTGCGGGCGTACTCGTCCATATCCAGGTGGCCGATCTGCCAGGGGCCGTCCATCTCGTTGCCCAGGCACCAGTACTCCACGCCGTACGGCTCCTTGTAGCCGTGCGACACGCGCAGGTCGGCGTATTTCGTCCCCGCTGGCGCGTTCACATACTCGACCAGCGCCGCCGCTTCGGCGATGGTGCCGATGCCCAGGTTGGCCGCCAGCATCGGCCTGGTGTTGATGAGGCGGCAGAACTCCATGAACTCGTTCGTGCCGAACTGGTTCGTCTCGATCGATTTCCACGCCAGGTCGCGCCGGCGCGGGCGCTGCGCTTTCGGGCCGACGCCATCCATCCAGTTATAGCCGCTCAGGAAGTTGCCGCCCGGATAGCGGATCAGGCGGAAGTTGAGTTCGCGCAGCGCGTCCATCACGTCGGTGCGCAGGCCGCGCTCATCCGCTTTGGGCGATTCCGGGTCGTAGATGCCGTGGTAAATGCTGCGGCCCATATGTTCGGCAAAGCCGCTGAACAGGTAGGGCGAAATATCGCCGATGGTTCGGTTGGTGTCTATGTAGACGCGAGCAGATGAGTTTGACATTCGTGTATTGCCCTGTAAATGCCCCTCTGCCATTACCGGCAGGAGAAGTGATGAAGTCTGCAATTGCGGCGGTATCGACGGCGACTGCATGACATTTTACTCACAAGTGCGGAAGCCGCTTATAATGCCCGGCGCACTCGGCGCCTTCAGACAGCACACTCGCAAACCTTGATATGTCGAGAGGAAATCGTGTTGACACCGCCCGAACCGATACTCGTCGTCGATTTGTTTCCGGAAACGCTGGAAGCGTTGCTGGATCTGCTGAAAAGCCTGACCCCGCAGGAGTGGGAGCAGCCCACGGTATGCGCCGGCTGGTCGGTCAAGGATGTCGCGCTGCATCTGCTGGGCGGCACGCTGGCTAACCTGTCGCGGCGGCGCGACGGGCACTTCGTGGCGGTCCCCGTCAACGGCTGGGCGGAACTGGTGGCTTATCTCAACAAGTCGAACGAGGGCTGGGTGCGCGCCAGCCGCCGGCTCAGCGCCCGTGTGCTGCTCGATATGCTGGATTTGTCGGGCCGCCAGTTGAACGCTTACTTCGCGTCGCTTGACCCGCATGCCCTGGGCGGTGCCGTAAGCTGGGCGGGGTCGCAGCCCGCTCCCGTCTGGCTGGACGTGGCGCGCGAATATACCGAGTGCTGGCACCATCAGCAGCATATCCGCGACGCCGTCGGCAAGCCCGGTCTGACGGAATCCCGCTACATGGCGCCGGTGCTGGCGGCATTTGCGCACGCCATGCGGCGCGCCTATCGCTCGACGGCGGCGGCAGAAGGCGCTACAGTCACCCTGACCATCAACGGCGAATCCGGCGGGCGCTGGACGCTGCGGCGGGAAAGGGGTGAGTGGGTGTTCTATGCGGGCGCGCCGGACCAACCCACCGCAGAGGCCATCCTGGATCAGGATACGGCGTGGCGGCTGTTCACGCGCGGCATCGATCCGCAGACGGCGCGCAGGCACATGACCTTCCGCGGGGATCAGGCGCTGGGGCTGGCGGTGCTCGAGATGGTCTCCATCATTGCCTGAGCTGCCGGGTTTCCACATCCGGGAGCATGCTGCTGCGCCGGTTTACACATCGTCGCTTGAGTCTTATACTCCCGTTGTAATGCTCAAGTTCAGTTTCAGTGAGGAGACATGCTATGGAAGTGTTTGATGCTGTGCGCACGGCGCTGGCCGTGCGGAACTATCAGGATAAACCTGTGCCGGCTGCGACAATCCAGCGCATCGTCGAAGCGGGGCGCCTGACCGGCAGCAGCATGAATGGACAGCCCTGGCACTTTGTCGTCGTACAGAACCGCGACGTGCTGCGCCAGTTGGGTGCAATGGCGCGCACCGGGCCGTATATTGCGCAAGCCCCGCTGGCCATTGTCGTCGTCATGGAGAAATCGGTTTATGCGATATCCGATGGCAGCCGCGCCATTCAATCGATGATCCTGACCGCATGGTCAGAAGGGATCGGCTCGAACTGGGTGGGATTCCAGGGCATGGATGAGGTCAAGCCGCTGCTGGGCATTCCCGGAGATATGAATGTGCTGGCGATTCTACCGCTTGGCTACCCGGCTCAGGCCGCCGGCCGCGGCAGGAAGCGGCGCAAGGCGCTCGCCGAGGTCGCCTACAAGGAACGCTTCGGCCAGCCTTACGCCTGAAGCGATGCGCTACTATCAGGATTCCGTTGGCGAAATGAGCGCGAGCCGACGCTGGATGCGGAAAACGATATCGTCATTCCCGCGGAAGCGGGAAT
>JAKALH010000266.1 GCA_021813225.1 Chloroflexota bacterium | reverse complement strand
CGCCACCGCCCCGGCATACCTGTGGTGGAGTCGCGCCGGCGTGCATTTTGCTGCGCCACTGGTGACGCTCGGAATACTGTTTCTCGGTCTCGCAGTGCGATGGTGGCAGGTGCGTCGCCCGGCGTTGCTGGTGGCGGCGGCATTCATCTTCGGCTTTGGCATCACAACGAAACTGCTCTTTATATGGTTCATCGTGCCGGTTGTCCTGACACCTGCACTGATAAGCGGCGTGCACGGCAGCCTGAGAGTGCTGAAGTCGATTAAAGTACCAACGCTCGCGCTGGCGCTGGTCGCATTCCTGGTCGGGCTTTCGCCATTCATTCTTCACAATATCCCGTCGGGCGCTTCATTCCAGTTCATCGCTCAAAATGCCCTGCAATCGCAGGCCTACGGACACAACAACCTCGACTTCATCGGCAACATCCGGTTCGAAAGCGCCGATTTTCTGCGCATGATGGGCGGAGACACGATTCACTTTGGCGCACCCGCGGGTATTCCACTCGGTGCTGTAGCCGTCGTGATAGCCGTCGTCTATACACTCGCCATCTGTATCCGGTACCGTCACGCAATCGCCGAGCCGGCATCACTGAACGGTCAGGCTGTCCCCGGCCATTTGCGCGTCCGTCTGCTGATCCTTGTCACAATACTGGCCGTCATACCTATGGGCACCGTGAGCATCAGCGATATCGGTGCGCGCCATCTCTTCATCCTCGTCCCGCTGGCATGGCTGCTGGTCGCCGTCTCAATCATGGATATCCCGCTCTGGCTGGGTAGACGCTGGACGGCAACGCGCGGTTTTCTGGCCGCTACGGCACTGGCAGGCGTGATGGGAATCAACCATCTCGCGACGAATATCGAGATCGAGAATTACATGGTGTCTTCAGGCGGAACCGGCCTGTGGTCGGATGCGTTGTATCGTCTCGCTGATTCACTTGAGACGACTTACGCAGGCCGGCCTGTCATATCGCTTGACTGGGGTTTCGAGCGCAGCATTGCATTCATCACTCAGGAACGGGTACACATGCGCGAGGTGCACGAGTTTGTTCCCGTGCCGTCCCCCAGGTTCGCCGACATGGCAACCGTCATGTTGCGCGATCCAGAGAACGTCTATGTGTTTCATTCGCCTGAAATCACAGCGTTTAAGGGTCATTTCGAGGTCATGGAGCGCCAGGCAGCCAGGATGCACAAGCAGTTGAACCTGGGACAGACCATCCGTGAACGCAATGGTGCACCGAACACGCTCATCTATGAAGCGGCGGATATCAGCAGGACCTTCACATTGTCACCGAGGCTGGCTACACGCAATGCCGTGTTGGCCGGCGGACTGGTGCTATTAGGCGGGCAAGTGACCTACGAGCCGGCCACGCGCGAAGTCTTCGCCAGATTGTTCTGGCAAAGCACGGCGGATTCTCAACCGAACGACACAGTCCTGGTGCACATTGTCGATCAATCCAACGGTCAAATTATCGCCACGGGCGATGAACCGCCCGTGTACGGTTCGTATCCCTTCAGCGTGTGGCAGCGTGGCGAAGTCGTCACCGACCCGCACTGGGTGCAGTTGCCGACCGGTCTCAAGCCGGGCATTTATCAGGTAAGAGTCGGCGTTTACGACCCGAGAACCGGCGTCAGACGCAGCATAGACGATCCGATGCACGATGCCGCAGGCAACAGTTTGATGCTACACTCATTTGAGATCAAGTAGCTGGCCTATACGAGCTGGACAACGAGGATAACATCATGAATCGACTAGCCATCTGTAACCCGCCATTGACTGCCGACCAGGCTGTCGCGCCAATACAGAACGGGATGCGGGTCTTTGTGACCGGCAACTGCAGCTTCCCGCGGCAACTGGTAGCGGCACTGGTGCGGCGCGCGCCGGCTCTGCATGATGTTGAAATTGTCCAGGTGCTGACGGTTGGGAACGCAGACTATGTCCAGCCGGAGATGCAGGGACATCTGCGGGTGAATACGCTCTTCATCAGCGAGAACGTACGCAGCGCCGTCAACACCGGGCGCGCAGATTTCACCCCCTGCCGTCTGAGCGAGGTGCCGCTGCTGTTCCGCAAAGGGGTATTGCCGCTGGATGCGGCCTTCATTCACGTTTCGCCGCCCGATGAACATGGGTTCTGCTCCTACGGCGTTGAGGTGGGTGTTACGAAGGCCGCCGCTGAAACAGCGCACATGGTCATAGCCGAGATTAACAGTAGGATGCCGCGCACGCTGGGCGACAGTTTCATCCACATGTCGAAAATCGACTACTGCGTGGATGCAGATTACCCGCTGCCGGAGTTCAGCAACCAGGAAAGCGGCCCGCTGTACGAGCAGATCGGTAAACATGTCGCCGGTATGATCGACGACGGCGACTGTCTGCAACTGGGCATCGGCGCCATCCCCAATGGCGTCCTGCCGTTTCTCAACAGCAAGCGCGACCTCGGTGTGCATACGGAGATGTTCTCCGACGGCATCATCGACCTTGTCGAGTCGGGCGTGATCAACGGCGAGCGCAAGAACCTGCATACCGGCAAGATCATTGCCGGCTTCTGCCTCGGTTCGTCACGGCTCTATGAATATGTCAACGATAATCCTTCCATGGAGTTCCGGCCAACCGAGTACGTGAACAATCCGTTTTTGATTGCTCAGAATGACCACATGGTCGCTGTGAACTCCGCCATCGAGGTCGACCTGACTGGTCAGGTGTGCGCCGACAGCATCGGCACGCGCCTGTACAGCGGCGTCGGCGGCCAACTGGATTTCACTCGCGGCGCATCGCACAGTAAAGGCGGCAAACCCATCATCGCGTTGCCCAGCACAGCCACCCTGCGCGACGGCAGCGCCATCAGCCGTATTGTCGCAACCCTGAAGCCGGGAGCCGGTGTGACCACGACCCGCCATGAAGTGCACTACATCATCACCGAATTCGGTATCGCCGACCTGTATGGAAAGTCAATCCGCCAGAGGGCGCGCGCCCTGATCAATATCGCGCACCCGGCCTTTCGCGACGACCTGGAGCGCAAGGCACGCGAACTGATCTACCTCTAGCAGGGTGAACTCTCCTTGTATGGCAGGCTGATATCAAACCGGGCCTGCGCCGTTGCGCATGATTTTCAGCGCCACGCTTCCCACATCCAGTATCGAGTCGACCGTGTAATCGGCGTCGTGGTTGGGCGGGCAATCGACCAGGATGGTCTTGATACCGAGTGACATCGCGATGCGCGTATTGACGGGAGTGTCCTCAACCAGGATGACATTTGCCGGTTCGACATGCAGGATGTCCATGGCGAGCTGGTATGCCTGCGGATCGGGTTTGTTGATGAAATTCAATGCGCGTACGTCGATGATCTGCTCGAAACAATCCAATAGCTGCATGTGCGTGAGCACCCGTGTGGCATGCTCGGTGTTGGAGTTCGTCAGGATGACCCTGCGCAGCGGTATTCCCAGCAGCATGGCGCGAACTTCCGGTTGCGGGGTAATGTATCCATCCAGCGGGATATCATGCACATACCTCAGGTAATCCTCAACGTCGATGGAATAACCTTCAGAAATCAGCCCGCGCAGAGCCGTTCCATACTGGTTCCGCCAGCGCCGGCGAATCTCATCTGCTTTTAGCTGCGGTATCCCCACGACTCTGACGACGTATTCATCGATGCGCCTGCCGATCATAGACATGAGTTGCGAAGAACGCGGGTACAGCGTCTCATCCAGATCGAACAGTATGACACTGATCATGTGCTTGCGGCTCCCCCCCATCACAGGCATGGCCGTCGAACTGATCGACCGCCGTCTACTCATGCTGCAGAGCGCCCGACGGCAATTACGAATAGCTGGCTACTTCCCCCAGTTCGTCGATTAATTCCACAAATTCATCCGCCGGCAGGAACTGCAGTGAATCGCCTTCCAGTTCATACGGCAGCACCGTGAACTCGCCGTTGTGATACCAGTACAAATTGGGGCTGATGGAGCCTGGGCCATCCTTATACATCCCGACGATTACCTGCAGCATCGCCCCGGCAGCTTCCATGGCACCCACATTTTGAATGCGATGCAGGATCAGGATATCGCGTTTGGGCACCCCGACCAGCGCTCCATGCCGCGACCCGCCAGGGATGTATTCATCGATGATCAACGCATGGCTGGCAGCGTAGAAAGGCTCGCCACGATAGACCGTTATCGTCGTGCCCCGTTCCAGTTGGACGACGCTGCCGCTGAGAAGCCCCGTTGCCAGGAGGTTACGGCGACCGATCTTAAAGAGTTCATCCGTGTCCAGGCCCCAGATGCCAGCCTCCGACTGCGACACGGTGCGCACGGTCGTTGGTAAATCGAGCGCCAGAACTTCCAGCGTTCCCTCCGGGCCTGACCGCTGAATGATTTCTGAAGCGTGATTCACGATATCAACCGGGTACAGGCGTGAGCGCAACTGCTTGCGCAGCTTGCTGAAATCATCCATTCGCACGCGAAAAGCGTTATCCTCGTCCTTTACGTTAAATATGGAATTGAAGTGCGCGCTGATCAGGTCGCGCCATTCGTCGCGGTCTGACTGGCGGCAGATCTGCGCGATATTCTGCAGGCCGAAGGTGCTGCTGTGCGGAAAGACCCCCTGCCCCGGTTTTACGAGTCCTTCCTCACGGTCGATAGCGACTGCAATCTGACGGCTGGCGAAGTATGTCTCTACCAGGCTGATAAACGACCGATAACCCTGCTTCCCCAGGAAGCGGGCCCATCCGGGAACCGAATTGAGTTCATCGTTCGTTTGCGCACTCATGCACTTAGTTTACCTCGACTGTAATTTCCGATGCCGGGCTGCCTCAGGGGGCACAACCTTATGCAAGATGATATAGCTGGCTGTGCTCTGCGGGGGGCAACTTGAAGCAACCCTTGAAGATGACCCTCCGTTTACGCGGATGCCGCGCGCCGCTAAATTGTGACGGTTACTTTGTTCAGCCCGCGCGAGATATCAGGGTCGTAACCGCGCGCAATCG
>JAKALH010000265.1 GCA_021813225.1 Chloroflexota bacterium | reverse complement strand
CCCGAACAACTGGCGCGCATCCGCACGCTGGTGCACGAGCGCTTCCCCAAGGCCATCGACGAGATGGAGCGCCTGTTGAGCGACAACGAAATCGTGCGGGCGCGCACCATCGGCGTGGGTTATCTCTCCGCCGAGCGCAGCATTGCCCACAGCGTCACCGGGCCGGTATTGCGGGCATCCGGCGTGCATTACGATATCCGCCGCGCCGACCCCTACAGTCTGTACGACCGCTTCGATTTCGATATCCCGGTGCTGTATGGCGGCGACGTGTACGACCGCTACCGCATCCGTGTGATGGAGATGCGCCAGTCGCTGCGTATTCTGGAGCAGGCCCTGGCGCAGATCGAGCAGACCAGGCCGGGCGACATCCAGGCCGGGCGCAAAGCCTACGTGCACCGCGTTCCCGCCGGCGAGACGTACTCGCGCGTGGAGACGCCCAAAGGCGAGCTGGGCTTTTACCTGGTGAGCGAAGGCGGCCAGAACGCCTACCGCTATCACGTCCGCTCGGCGTCGTTCATCAACCTGAGCGCGCTCAAGGAGATGACGGTGGGCATGAAAGTGGCCGACGCGGTGGTGATCCTGGGCAGCCTGGATATCGTGCTGGGCGAAGTTGACAGGTAAAGGATGTAACATGAGCTTACTGGGAACAGGAATACTGAAAGGTCTGGGTGTGACCTTAAAACATTTCGTAGCCACATACGTAGAGGACTTCAAGTACATCGGCAAAAAGGCCGGCCTGGAACCGCGCCCGCTGCGCCGCCAGAACCCGGCCAACCACGGCATGGTGACTATCGAGTACCCCAAAGAGCGCATCGTGATGCCGGAGAACTTCCGCTACATCCCGTTCCTGGTGAAGGATTCCGCCACCGGAGAGGATAAGTGCACCTCTTGCGGCATCTGCCCCAAGGTGTGCCCGCCGCAGTGCATCTGGATCGTGCGCACCGAGGACCCGGTCACCAAACGCCCGGTGCCCGCTCCGAAGGAGTTCAACATCGATGCCACGGTGTGCATGAACTGCGGGTTCTGCGCGGAATTCTGTCCCTTCGACGCCATCAAGATGGACCACGAGTACGAGATCGCCTCGACGGGCAACCGCACGCGCGAGTTGCTGTTCGACAAGGAACATCTCTCGAAGATGGACACCTACCACGCCAGCATCCACCCGCTGGACTGGGCGCGCGAGGTGGAGGAGAAGAAGGCGGAAGCAGCCAGGAAGAAGGCTGCCGCCGAGGCGAAGGCCGCCGCAGACGCCAGGAAAGCCGCGGCAGCCGCTGCGGCGAAGCCGCCCGCCGACGCGAAATAGCGGAACGCCCGCGCGCTCATCTGCACCTCGCTTCGCGCACCGGTTTGCCCAGCGCTTGACTCAGGCCCACCAAGCGTTTGCCGGCCCGGGCTTGCAGCGGACTGAGAAAGTGCGTACAGCACATGACTACATAAGCCACATACACCACGGCCACTTCGCCGTAGCTCAAGCCATCCCAGTTGCCGTGCGGTGGACCTAACACGCGATCGATGATCACGTCGACTTGCATACGCTTGAGCCAGTAGATGAGCACGGGCAAGTTGTCAATGCGTTCTGAAGTAATCTGGGGCGGCATCCCGTTCTTTGCCAGAGTGGTCACTTATCATGTGAACGCTAGTCCGAGTTCTTGATTTAGCAGATGCGGCTACTGAACTATCCGACAGGACATAGCATCTATATGACGCCAACGGCAACATGACGCGGCGGGTGGAGGGCAGCGTCATCTGCACGCAGACCTGGAACATCGACTACCGGTTGTGCGATGTGCTGAGCGGCACACAGCACACGCAGTTCTTCTACGACGCCGACGGGACGCTGGTGAAGCGCACCGACGCGCGCGGCACGACCGCATACGTGGGCGCGGATGACGAGGTGACGTGGTGCGGTACACTCTCAATGAGATGCCAGGAAGCGAAGGATGGGGATCAGACATCGCCCACTGGCAATGCAGATGCCAGAGCACGACCAGATAAGCGGCGACTATTTCGAACAAGATGTGAAACCGCCGGTGCGCAAGCGGCTCACGCAGATTGTGATCGTTGGCCTGTTGATCACGTCAGTCGCCTCGCTCATTGCGGTCAAGGAGTTGAGCGACCAGCGCCAGCAGGCAGTCGAAAAAGCGGAAAGGGCCGTCACTGCCCAGAAAACTGCGGAGGCGCGAGCCACGGAGACGCAGGCCAGCGCACAGCAGACGGTAGAAGCCCTGCGTAAGCCAACCACGAATATCACCCCAACCGTGACAGCGGTGGCGGCCCAGTCGCGCTCGCGCGGGCTGGCCTATATGGCGCTCGCCCTGCTGGACACTGACCCTGAGCGCAGTATCCGGTTAGCCGTTGAGGCCAACCACGTCGCGCGCACGCCCGAAGCGGAAGACGCACTGCGGCGGTCGCTGTTGGCCTCGCATCTGCGTTATACGTTGAGTCTGCGCTCCGTCATTTTCAGGGCTGCGCAGTTCTCGCCCGACGGCGCGCACGTGCTGACCTATGCGGGCGGGTCCGTGCAAGTATGGAACCTGGACGGCGGGCGAATTCAATACACACTCCAGGGTCACGGTGGCGATGTCGTAGATGCGAATTACTCCCACGACGGGAAGCGCATTCTCACGGTGAGTACGGATAAGACCGTGCGCGTGTGGCGTACCGATACCGGCGCGCTGCTGTCTGGCTTCATGGCCGGCGGCGACATGCCGTTTCTCGGACGCTTCTCACCGGACGACCGGCGCTTTGCGGTAGCGGCAAAAGACGGGTCGGTTCAGATTTACGATGCCACAGATGGCACCATACTGGCGGACTTCCGCGGGCCCGACATCGTGACGTTAGAGTGGTCGCCGGACGGACGATCTTTATTGACCATCGGATTGAAGCAACCGGCGGTGCGTGTCTGGGACAGCCGGGATGGCAGACTTCGTTGGCAAGCATATGAAGCCACCCTCACCGCCGCCTTCTCGCCAGATAGCCGATACCTGGCCACGGGCGGGGCAGTGGCGGCGCAGGTCTGGGAAATCGGCAGCGGGCAGAAGGTCTGCACCATTCAGGATGTAACCAGCAGCGGGCTTCAATACAGCCCCAGAGGCGGCCAGTTGCTCATCTCGGACTGGAATGCCGGTCGTGTCACTGTTTGGGATTTGTGGACTTCTACACCGTGCACGCTGGGTCTGACGGGGCCGTCCGGTTACTTCGCCGGTATTTTCTCGCCGGATGGAGGGTATCTTGCGTTGCGTAAAGTGGGGGATCCCAGGGCGATTTCGCTGTGGAGCTACGAGCGGTATGGGCGTGGATTCCAACGCATGGCGACGTTGCGCGCCAGCGACAGTGTCATCGCGATGCAATTCTCGGCCGACAGCCGTTCCTTCCTGACAACCAACCGCGATGGCGCCGCGCAGGTGTGGTCTGTCAGCCTCACCCCGCTGCCGGATTCCATCGATGAGTTAATTGCGCTCGCGCAGATTCACGAGAGAACATCGACACCCAATGCCGCATGTCAAGCGGGCACAACCCAGGAACCGTGTCCTTAGCGTACTGGTTCAATACGATGCCTTGAACTTCTTCATCACATCGCTGATGGCAGGCCCGACGACGGTGACGTCGGACAGCCTGTTCGAGCCAAGCCCGATCCGGGCGGCGATGGCGAAGTGATTGTCGCCGTGCACGAACGGCTCTGTCATCGCGGGGGCGGCGGCATCGAACCCCATCAGCGCGGTGCCCACCGTGTCGGTAGCCAGCGGATCGGCGCCGGCAAACAGCAGGCCGGGTTCGATGGCCTGGATGCTTTTAATCCACGGGCCTTCGCCGCCTTCGCTCGACTTCACGCCATCCACCAGCGCGAAATTGATCGGGCGGGCGCGGTTGATATCGACGATGATGTGCGGGACGCGCGTGCCGGCTTCAGCGGCGGCGCCATGGAATCCGGTGCGGGAGTTATCCTGCTCTTTCAGCCTGTAGAAGCGCAGCGGCGCCAGGCCGAACAGGTTCTTCATCGACAGCGTAATGCCGGCGGTGTTGTGCGTCTTCATCTTCGGCACCGACATGAAGGTATCGACTTCCTCCAGGATGTGGTTGAGGTTGAAGCTCTGATACAGGAACGCCCCGTTGCCAACCGGAACTTTGGCGAAATCCGTATAGGGCAGCGCCTGGTTGAGGTCGATTAACTTCGCGCCCAGCGACTTGGCCATGTCTTCGTAGCCCCACTCCGTCCAACTGGCGTTCTCGTACACGGCCTCGACGATGTACAGCTCCTTCGCGCCGGCCTCGCGGACGAACTCGCCCAGGGCGCGCACGACTTCGGGATGCGTGACATAGCTCTCGATGGCGGATACACCGGGGATGGGGCGCGTGCCCACACCGCCGGTCAGGTTGACCTTGATGGCGACTTTGCTGCCGGGCTTGACGATCCCTTTCAGCCCGCCTGTGGCGTCGAGCAGTGAACGAACCTGCCTGCGAATCAGGGCGGGATCGTAGCTGGCGGCCTGAGCAATGGCGACGACGGGCTTTGCATCGGATGCCTTGACGGCGCTGGTAGCCGCCGGCGCGGCCGGCAGGCTGCCCTGGCAGGCCGTCGCCACGGCGGTTGCCGCAGCCGCTCCCATCACGCCGAGAAACTCTCGCCGGCTGATGGTGTGGGCATGGCGGTGGCATGGGTGTGACATCAAACTTACCTCCGAGACTGGCGCTATGACTGCACCGTATCAGCGATGATCGATCCGCTGTGCGGATTCCGGTATTGTAGCGCCGCGCCGTCAGCGCGCCAATTCCGCAGGTGCGCGTACTGCGCTATAGTTAGCCGTACGGAAACGGCATTCCGTTCGTGAAAAGGGTTGCGCCATGTCGCTGATCAAGGGGATCGTTCATCTCATCTGGCACGTCGTGATGATCCCTGTGCACCTCATATTCGCGCTGATCAAGTACCTGATCATCACGCCGATCCTGCTGGTGATCGTGCTGGCGGGCCTCATCTTCGTCTGCGTG
>JAKALH010000264.1 GCA_021813225.1 Chloroflexota bacterium | reverse complement strand
CCCAGGATGATGCGGGCAGCCGCCGTGCCGGATGGATCCGGCTCGGACACGATGTAGCGCCTGGCGACGTTGAAAATACCGGCCAGGCGCGGAATCGGCGAACCTTTGGGCGATACTTTCATATCGATGATCTGCGTGTGCGCCTGCTTCGTAGTCGATACAACGTTGGAGACGACAGTAAAGCCTTCCCAGTTTAAGCGCTGCGCGGCGACCGCGCCCATGTCCTTGCGGCCGGTGGCATCGACCAGTTCGACTGTGGTATGGCCCTCAGCGCGGTTACCCGCCGGCGGCGAAAGCGCCTCCGCAATATAGGGCAGTATCTGGTCGGTCGGCAGCAGCACCATCGCGCCGTCGTTGCGCGTGAATGACTTGACGACTGGATAGGTGATGACGCGGCTCTTGATCGAAAGATTGTTCATCCGCTCCAGGATGTTGATGAAAGCAGGCACGGCATCGAGTCCCAGGTCGGTATCGACATAGGGGCGGACTTCGTTGTACAGGCCCAGCGCATTCTGCAGCAGATTCGATTTTTTAACCTTGCTCAACAGGGCGCGGATGACGATCTGCTGCCGGCGCGCGCGGTCAAAGTCGGATGTCGAGTAGCGCGACCGCGAATACATCAAAGCCTGTTGCCCATCCAGAATCATCCTGCCGGGATAGACATCCAGATCAATCGTGCGTTTGAAGTTCGTGCGGTCCGGGAAAGTGTCGTGCAGTTCACATTCCGCCAGCACCTCGATGCCGCCCAGCAGGTCGACCGCCTTGATGAAGCCGTCGAAATCGATCCGCACATAGTGATCAATGCGGATGCCGAAGTTCTTGCGCAGCACCGCCGAAAGAAAAGCCGGCCCGCCCCCCGGATAGTTGCGCAGGTAACCGAGTTCGTAAGCGGTGTTGATGCGGTCGTCGGTATGGTCAGGTATGCGCACCTGCGTATCGCGCGGGATGGACAGCAGGCTGACGGATGGTATATCGGGGTTCACACTGGCGACCAGTATGGTGTCCGTGCGCGAATAACGCTCATCGGCAGATGAGTCTACTCCCAGCAGCAGGATATTGATCGTACCGGGCGCCTGTACCAGCAGCGGCGCATCGCCCGGCCCGATCTGAACCTTGGCGCTCATGACTGAGGATGTTGGAATCGGCCCGATAGTGCCGCTCAACGGCAGCGAGACACCGGCCCGCACCGTCGACGTGACAACGGGTACAGCAGCCTTAGTCGGGGCGGGTGTGTGGGTTGCGCCAACCGGCGCGCGCGTTGCTTCCGCCTGTGGTTGGATAGTCGCCTGTGCCGTTTCGGTCGGCACAGGTTCGGGCGGTGCAGCCTGTATCACGGCAGGCTCATTGGTAACCACCCCGCCCCAGTTTACCCCCAACCCCAGCGATATAACGATCACCCCAACCAGAAGCAGCTCGAAAAAGGATGTAACTCGTCTAGGCATGGCTGTGCTTACGAACGCTTATTAGATATTACATAGGTTCCTATGAGACTTCTGAGTTGGATTGTAGCACTTATTTCCGCAGACGATAAAGGAACTCGCCGGCATGCGGGATGTACAGGATGCCTTCGTCCTCTCTGGCGCGCCGCTCCCACTCTTCCAGCGAAACCGTCGCCGGGTCGACGTAGCCCAGGTTGATGCGCTCGGTGCGTTCTTGCGGTATGCGGGTAGCGATATCCACCTGGATGCGCGGAGTCTCTACCTTGCTGGTCAGGTCAAACGTGCCGGCGCCTTTTACATTGGTGCTGTGCGCCAGTGCGACCTTCGGGATGTGCGCAAAGCGCTCCATCTGCAGCGCGAAGTAGTCGCGCACATGGTAGCCGGCTTCGTCCAGCCATTTACCATGCGTGTAACTGACCTCGGTAATGTGCGGCGCATGAATCAACACGCGCCCGCCATCCTGCACAACCGGCTCGGCCTTGAACATGGCCTTGCCGCCGGTCCACAGGTCCTCGTACCGTTCGGCCGCATGTGCAATAACCGTATGCACCGGTTTATTGAGGTATGCGATGTGCACCTGAGCGGACACTTCCGAGGCAAGACGCTGCGCCGTAACGTGGTCGCCGGTAAACACCGCGTGCATGCCCTGCTCACTGACGACAAATGCGATACAGGTTATCGGCGTTTTCACGTATGTGACGTATTTATCGATCAGGCGGCGCACCGGTGTGTCCTCGATGCCGATGACAGCCATTGTGGTCAACATGGCGTTCAACCAGTGGAAGGTGCTGATCGAGTCAAAGCCGGCTATGCCAGGGAACAGGTACTTGCTGCCGCCGCTGAAGCCAACGGATTCATGCGGGAACACCGGGCCGCAGATGATGATGTGGTCATGCTCAAGCACCTGCCGGTTAATGATGACCGGGATATCGTCGGTGATGATATTCCGGGTGATTGCCCGCGCTTCTGCCGCAGATACCGTGCCGATCTGAACCAGTGTTTCCGGAAACCACCATTCGTGATTCATCACACGCAGATTGCCCATCTGCGCCCGTTCCGCGGCAGTCATACCCAGATGTCGCTCCAGCGCGGCTTCGCTCATCGCCTGATGAGTGCCAAGCGCGATCATGACATCGAACTGCTTCGCCTGCCGCCCGACCATGCGATAGATCGCGCGTAACAGCAGTGGAATCGGACCGGAGCGTGTGGCATCGGGGACGATCACCAGCAGGCGTTTGCCGGCGGCATCGAATCCAGCCAGACCTTCTTCCACGCGCGCGATCACCTGAAGATCATCGATTACGCCAACCGGTTTCTGTCGATCCATTCATCACCATCCTGCTGTGCGATTTACGCCCGCCATCGTCGGCAGGCATGTCGTTGACAATAATACTCGCATATTTCGCTTATGGGCGGTGGTTTTGGACGAATCTGCCTGCGGCAGGCATAGCGTGTCAGCCGACCACCCTGCGATACAGCTCCTGCTGGCGCGCCATCGCCGACTGATAGATGGCATGGCGGCTCGTGTCCGGTTCGTAAGTGTCCCCCAGGCGGGTCATGCCGGCCAGCGCCTGCAGTCCGGCCATGTTTGGCAGGCGGTCCAGCGCCAGCATCGCGATTCCACGGCTGGTGGCTTCCGGCTCTTCGCATACCGTCAATGCGGCGCCGGCGACATCGGCGGCGATCTGGCACCATGTCGGCGATGCCAGCAGCGCGCCGCCGCTGGCGATGAGCCGCGCGCCCGGCTGTGCGACCGGACGCAATTCGTTGTAGATCATACCTAACCGGTATGAGACCGCTTCCAGGCAGGCCCGCGCGATGGCAAGCGCATCGCTGTCAAGCGCAAGGCCGCTCAGTGTGGCGCGGCTGTCTTCCGAATAGCCCGGGCTGCGCTCGCCAGAGAACAATGGCAGAATCGTCAATTGATGCGAATCCGGCGCCATCTGCCGCAATGCATCCTCAAGCGCCTGCGGCTCAGGCAGGCGCAGTGTGCGGCGCAGCCAGGCAAAGACGCTGCCGCCTTCCGTCGTTGCGCCGCCAATCAACTCGCGGCGATGATCGACGCGGTAACTCCACAGCGCGCCGGGCACCGCCGCGGGCGGAGCGGAGCTTACGATGCGCAAAGCCGCCGTCGTACCGACCGTCACCGCAATGCGGCTGTCATCCACACAACCGCTGCCGACATTCGCTGCGGCGCCGTCGCCACAGGCGGGCAGACAGCGGGCACCGCGCAGCATCGGCCAGCGAGCCACTGTTTCTTGATGCGCCGGTTCCAGCCATTCATCGGGTTCGGCAATCACCGGAAGCTGCTCGGCCGAGATGCCAAGTTGCATGAGCCAGTCGGCATCCCAGTTCTGCAATCGGCGATTCAACAATCCGCTCCATGACCATACGGAGATGCCAGCGCGCATGCTGCCAAACAGGCGCAGGCAGATGTAATCGCTGAGCGATACGAACCAGCGCGTCCGCCGGAATACTTCGGGGCTGTTTTGCTTCAGCCAGGCAATCCGACAGGGCAGGTAGTTGGCGCGGATGCGACAGCCCGTGCGCTGCAGGGCGGCCATTTCATCCACTTCCTCGCGCAAGGCACGCGCGGCGGCGGCGAAGCGGGTATCAGCGTAGGTATAGACCGGTGTCAGCGGTTTGCCTTCTGAGTCGAGACAGAGCAGGCTGCAGGCATATGCCGAAACCCCCATCGCTGAGATCGGCGTGATATTCCTGTCTGCCGACAGGTGCGCCTGCAACTCGTCGAGCACACCCGTTACGCGCTCGACGGCCTGCTCGGGGTCGTCTTCCGAATGGCCCTCGCTATCGACGTGAAACGAAAACGCCCGCCGCGCCATCGCGTCCGGCACCAGGGTGGCGCGTTCATCGTAAAGGATGGCGCGCGTCGATGAACTGCCGATATCCAGCACCAGCACGTTCGACATGGTTACTTCAACCGGGAGCGCGCCTCTTCCGCCAGCGGCACGCGGCACTGGGTAGACTGCCCGCCGTCGACCATCAGCGTCGCGCCGGTGACTGCGGAAGCCGCCGGCGACACCAGATACATCAGCGCCGCCGCTGAATCCTGCGGCGTCAAAACGCGGCGGATGGGCAGCGTCTCCGCCCAGTGTTCCGCATACTGCGGGTCTTCGCGCAGGTTGCGCGCGTTGACAGTCGCGCCGATGCCCAGAGCGTTCACCGTGATGCCATACGGCCCCAGCTCCGATGCCAGCACCTCAGTCATGAAGTTGATGGCGGCTTTTGTCGAACCGTATGCCGACAGGCCGGTCACGCCGGTGACGCCGGCGACGGATGAGCTGAACACGATGCGCCCGCCGTAGGAATCCGCCGGGTCAACGGCCCGCTGCGCAACTATCTGGCGCGCCGCCGCCTGCGCGCCGAAGAAGCTGCCTTTGAAGTTCAGGTCGACGACCGTGTCGAACGCCTCTTCCGTGTAATCCAGAAAGCGGCCGAAGCGCGTGATGCCCGCATTGGCAACGAAGATATCGAGCCGGCCGAACGCATCCACAGCCGCCTTGATCAGCGCTGCGTTGTCACTCACTTTGCC
>JAKALH010000263.1 GCA_021813225.1 Chloroflexota bacterium | reverse complement strand
CGAAAAAGCGAAACAGGGTGCCGGCCAGCGCAATCGGTATAAAACCCGCCAGACCCAGCAGCCAGACGCGCAGCGGCACGTCGCCCAAATCGCTGCGGTATGCGTAAAGCCAGTAGTAGTTGGTGGCGGATCGCCTGAGGACATAGCGCGCATATTCCAGAAGCTGCGCCAGCGGCGCGCCGGGATCGGGCACGAAACTATTGACAACACGTATCAGGAAAACCTGCACCAGGCTGTCGAAATCGCCGGCCACGCGGCCGATGCTGGTGACATCGAGCCGCAACTGGCGCAGCAGCAACGCCAGCCCGACGATGCCCATCAGGACAACGGCTCCGTAGGCAAGCGTGCTGAGCAGCAGGGCGGGCATTCGGGCTGCGGTGGTTCGTAGTGCAGTGCGCAAAGGCGCTTTCTCGGCATCCGGCGCACGCTGCAACGTCAGCCACGTTATAGCGCCGCGCGCCAGCGAGACCGAGAACACGCCGAGGCCGGCCTGTATCAATAACTGGGCGTAGTACGTGGCGGAATAAGTGGGCAGGATGCCGCCGCTGCGAATGTAAACATCGATAGTGAGTGCGCTGTTCACCAACTGGCCCAGCAGGTCGGCGCCGGCCAGGCCGAAAAGTGCGCACAGCAGGATTGGTATGGAATACCGGCCCAACGTGCGAAGTGTCTCCCGCCATATCTCCGCAATCGCCGCTGCACGCATATCGGCATGGATGCCCGCCGGTCGTGATGAAACTCCGAGGGCAAAGCGTTGGGATGGCCGGTGTGTGAGCGACATAGATGTAGCGTTATGTGGCCTCTGCCAGCGCCGCATACAGGCGCGCAGCATAGATGACGGCGAATGAGCATGTGGCAGGTCTGTGGGGATGCAGGTGCTGCCACGCCTGCTTTACAGACAATGCCTCAGTACCGCGCGTCACCATTTCCTGCATCCCACACTCCAGCGCGCCCAGGTGGAAATTACAGCCCGTGCAACAACATCTCGATCAGGCGGAGCGTATCCGCCTTCAGGTCACGCGATTGTACCGCTTCATCGATAGGCCCGACGCAGGCCGGGCAGCCGCGCTCGCACGGGCATTCGCGGATGCGCTGTGCCGCCATGCGAAGCAGTTCCTGATGGCGGCTCAATAACTCATCGCTCAGACCCGTTCCGCCGGGTGTCAGTTCATACAGAGTGACTGTGGGCAGGCGCGTGTGCGCGCTCTGAATATCGGCCACGGTGGAGAGGTCGCCCGGATCGCACATCACGAACAACGGCGCCAGGTTGCCGGCCAGGTAAGACAGGCCTTCCAGCGCGGTGCGCGTCGATTCGGCGGTCTCAATATCGCGGTGGCAGTTCGGGCACACCGTGACCAGATTGCTGAGGTCATTGGCGGCCAGGTAGTGATCATTTTCGCCGCGAATGTATTTGAAGTCGCGAAACGGTATTTTATGATGGACATCGTGCTGGCGGCCGGGCGGTTCCGGCGCGCCGCACACGGTGCAGGTGTAGTGGTCGCGTGCGCGCGCCGCGTCGCGCTGGCGCTGCCAGTCAGGCCCGTAATCATTGGGCAGCTTGAGCACGCCCTCGCGGGCCAGCTTCCGGGTGATCTCCTCCGGGATGGCAAACCAGTATCCGGTGGTGTACAGGCGCTGGGCAGGCAGGTCAATCTCGCCCCACGCCAGGGTGCGATGCGTGTTGAACTGCACCTGCCGGTATCGGCGTGCCTGCGTGGTCACTTCAAGCTCACCGCTGGCAACCATCCCATGACGCGGCATTCGTGCGTCAACGCCCTCCTGCCCCCTCTCTTCACTAATCGGCTGCTCCTGTGCTCCCGCGTTCTGGTGCTCACGCTCGAACTCGCGCAGCACAACCACCTCGGAATGCACGCTTGCTTCCGTGTAGTAGTCGGCGTCGACACGCTGCGCGGTCGCGCGGCCCTGTTCCCAGTCCAGATGGGTGATCTGGAACATCTCTCCCTGATGCATGTAAATGGCGCCGGCGTGCACACGTCCCGGCGCCGTGCTGCGCTCGGTTTCGCCAATCAACTGATCCACGCCGCCTTCCGCGTCCGGCGTGACAACGATCACGCGCTCGCCGATCCCGCGCAGGCTGACCCGATCCGCCGGGTAGGAATCGCCAACCCACGTATAGCGCGTGCGACGATCGGAACCGGTCGATTGCCGGCCGGCGCGAAACAGCGGAGTTGCCCCAGCGTCGCTGGCATGCACCTCGCCTTCCTCAACCAGCACGTCCAGCAGGTCGTCCACATTGGCGCGTCCCAGCGGCTCGCCGCGTTCAAACGGGAGTTCGAAGGTCGCGCAGGCGACGTGCGCGGCCAGCACGCCCAGGTTATCGGGCGCGGTGCGGGCATGTTCCGGAGACTGGTTGAACAGATATTCCGGGTGCGCCGCCAGGTACTGATCGAGCGCCGTAGCGCTGGTCACCATCACGGCGACTGAGGCATTGCGCCGCCGCCCGGCGCGCCCGACCTGCTGCCAGAAGCTGGCAATGCTGCCCGGATATCCCAGCATCACGCAAGCGTCCAGTTCGCCGATGTCGATGCCCAGCTCCAGGGCATTCGTAGCCACCACACAGCGCGCCGCGCCGCTGCGCAAGTCCGCTTCGATGGCACGGCGTTCCTCGGGCAGATACCCGCCGCGATACCCGACGATGGGCGATGGCGGGCGCGGCGGCTGCCTTTTACGGGTGCGGCCTGATGCGTCAACCGACGCCTGGCTGACCGCTGATGGCGCGAGATTGCGCAGATAGGTGAGCAGGACCTCAGTGTCCTGGCGAGAGCGCGCAAAACAGATCGTCTGCGCGCCGTCCTCGACGAAGCGCGCCGCAATGTCGCGGGCAATGAATACACTGCTGCGCCGGATGCCCAGTTCGGCATCGACCATGGGCGGGTTGACCACCAGCACATGCCGTTCGCCGCGCGGGCTGCCGTCGTCATCCACCAGTTCAACCGCTGCCTCGACCAGCCGCTCGGCGTGTTCTTTCGGGTTGGCAATCGTGGCCGACGCCAGAATGAATGCCGGCTCTGAGCCGTAAAACGCGCACAGCCGTTTCAACCGGCGGATGACGTTCGCCACATGGCTGCCAAAGATGCCGCGATAAGCGTGCAATTCGTCAATCACCACATAGCGCAGGTTTTTGAAGAATGCCGCCCAGCGCGTATGATGCGGCAGGATGCCGATATGCAGCATATCCGCATTGCTGATCACCACACGCGCATCGCGGCGGATATCCGCGCGGCGCGCCTGCGGCGTATCGCCGTCGTAGATGGAGATGAGCGACTGGAATCTTCCGCCGGGTTCAATATCCTCCAGCAGGGCGGACAGGTGCGCAGACTGATCCTGCGAGAGCGCCTTGGTGGGGAAAAGGCACAGCGCGCGCGCCGATGGATCACTGAGCAGCGCCTGCGCGATTGGGAGGTGAAAACACAACGACTTGCCGCCCGCCGCGCTGGCAACCACGACCACGTTACGACGATTCAGCGCCGCCTCCACGGCCTGCGCCTGATGTGTGTACAACGCAGGGATGCTGCGCCGCTTGAGCGCCGCAATGACAGCGGGCGACAATTGCGCCGGGTAAGGGGCGTGCCGGGCGGGTTGCGCCGGCGCGCGCTCCCAGGCGGTCACGGTCGCCATAAATTCCGCATCGCCGCGCAGAGCGGTCAAAGTCTCAAGCACCGGCATGTCGTAAACCTGATGTGGACGACTACGCTGACGATCGTCCAAGTTATCTGTCTTCCGCAGTTGCGAAGGTATGACAGCGCCAGCCTGACAGTTCTCATATGATTGTTCACCTGAATCGGGCAGAGCCTTGCCGGAAGGCGGGCCTGCGAGTCAATCGTTGAGATGCACCAGCCATTCAGCGGCAGCGCACAGCCGACGGAGGGCAGCAGGCGCACGAACGGACTCGAACGACACCAGTATAAGGCGAAGCGCGCCAGATGTGACCCGCTGCATCCAGCAGCCATTACACGCGCTATCATTGCGCCATGGAGAAAACCATGGCGTATGAGTTTGCCGCCAGTCGATACGACAAAATGACCTACCGCCGTTGCGGACGCAGCGGATTGAAACTACCGGCGATATCGCTGGGCGGCTGGGAGACCTTCGGCGGATACCGCGGGGCCGAAGTCGCCCGCGACTGCCTGTTCCGCGCCTTCGATCTGGGTATCACTCATTTCGATTTCGCCAACAATTACGGCACGCCGCCGGGAAATTCCGAGATCGTATGCGGCAGGATCGTCAAGGAGATGCCGCGCGACGAGTTGATCATCTCCAGCAAGGCCGGCTACACGATGTGGCCGGGGCCGTATGGCGACTGGGGGTCCAAGAAGTACATCGTGGCCAGTTGCGACCAGTCGCTGAAGCGCATGGGGCTGGAATACTTCGATATTTTCTACCACCATCGCATGGACCCGGAGACGCCGCTGGAGGAGACCATGGCCGCGCTGGACCTGCTGGTGAAGCAGGGCAAGACGCTGTACGCGGGGGTCAGCAACTACAGCGGAGCGCACTTCGCCGAGGCCACGCGGGTATGCCAGCGTATGGGGCTGTCGCCAATCACCATCCACCAGCCGTATTACAACATGCTGGGCCGGCGCATCGAATGGGACCTGCTGCCGCAGACCGAGCGCGCCGGCAGCGGGGTGATTCCCTTCAGCCCGCTCGCCAATGGCCTGCTGAGCGACAAGTACCTGGGCGGCGATATCCCGGCTGAGAGCCGCGCCGCATTGAAGTGGGGCAAAGAATGGGTGACCCGCAACCTCAGCGATGAGCGCCGCAAAGTATTGATTGCGCTCAACGACATCGCCAGAGCGCGCGGTCAGACGCTGGCGCAGATGGCGCTGGCGTGGGTGCTGCGCCTGCCGGGCATCACCAGCGCCCTGATCGGCGCATCCAGCGTGAAGCAGATCGACGAGAACGTCGCCGCACTCGATAACCTGCAGTTCAGCCCTGATGAACTGAAACGCATCGACGAACTCACCCTGATCTCCCCGCT
>JAKALH010000262.1 GCA_021813225.1 Chloroflexota bacterium | reverse complement strand
ACTGTGATAGGCAGCGGCGGCGCGAATCAATGTCTTGGAGGGCACGCAGCCGATATTGACACAAGTGCCGCCGATGACGCCGGCTTCAATCAGGCACACCCGCTTGCCCAGTTCGGCGGCTTTGATGGCGGCGCCCATCCCGCCCCCGCCCGTGCCGATCACCGCAAGATCAAAATCGGCGTCAGGAATGCTTGCCGCGGCAGTCCGGCCGGTGCGCAGTTGGCGCTTGATAGACACCACCTGATACCCCGCCTGTCTCACAGCATCCCGCAAAGCCTCGTCGGCAACTGCCAGAGAGGCTACCAGGCTGGCCCGCCCGGATTGCCAGCCCGGCACACGCACGTTCTGCACGCCGCTGACGCCTTCCAACGCCCGTGTGACGTGCGCTGCGCATGAGTCACAGGTCATGCCCCGCACTTCCACTTCAATCTCGTCATTCGGTTCGTTCATCATACCCTCGCATGCCATAATATCGCACACAGGTATACACCTTCCAGTCACTGGAATGTCAAGGGCCTGTCTCGCTTACCCGTATCAGACAGCGCAAGTGCAGTACACTAAAGGCATGAGCGAACAACACACCGATATCCTGATCGTCGGCGGCGGGACGGGCGGGTGCGCGGCTGCGCTGGCGGCGACCGCGCTGGGCTATCGCGTCGTCATGACCGAAGAGACGCGCTGGATCGGCGGGCAACTGACCGCACAGGCCGTCCCACCGGACGAACACCCCTGGATCGAACAGTTCGGCTGCACGCGCCGCTATCGCCAGTACCGCGACGGCGTGCGCCGCTACTACCGCGACCATTACCCCCTCACCGCCGCCGCGCGCGCCGACCCGCAGTTGAACCCCGGCAACGGGTGGGTATCGCGGCTGTGCCACGAACCGCGCGTCGGGCTGGCCGTGCTGGAACAGATGCTGGCTTTCGCGCGCAGCGCGGGCTTGCTGGATATCCGGCTGCGCCGCAGACCAGCGGCGGTTGACGTCGCCGGCGACAGCGTGCGCGCGGTCACGCTGCGCCACCTGGACAGCAGCGACCGCGAGACCATCGCCGCCAGCTACATTCTGGACGCCACCGAGCTGGGCGACCTGCTGCCGCTGGCCGGCGTCGAGTACGTCAGCGGCGCAGAATCGCAGGCCGATACCGGCGAGCCGCACGCCGTGAGCGGTCCCGCGCAACCCGACAACGTGCAGTCGTTCACATGGTGTTTCGCCATGGGCTATGACCCGGACGCCGGGCACGTCATCGACAGACCGGCGCAATACGAGCGCTGGCGCGACTACTGGCCGCAGTTGCAGCCGCCCTGGCCGGCTCGCCTGTTGAGTATGAACCAGGTGAATCCGATCACGCTGCAGCCGTTCCCGCGCGTCCTGTTCCCGCACGAGTCCACCAATCAATACGATTCGCTGTGGCTGTATCGCCGCCTGATCTGCCGGGATCACTACGCGGCCGGCGCGCTGCCGCACGAGGTCACCCTGGTGAACTGGCCGATGAACGACTACTGGGAAGGCAACCTCATCGACAAGCCCGAACCAGAAGCGCAGCGGTACCTCGACGAGTCGCGGCAGTTGTCGCTCAGCCTGCTGTACTGGCTGCAGACCGAGGCGCCGCGCCCCGACGGCGGCGCAGGATACCCCGGCCTGTATCTGCGCCCGGATATCACCGGCAGCGACGACGGCCTGGCGTTGTACCCCTACATCCGCGAGTCGCGCCGCATCAAGGCGGAGTTCACGGTGCTGGAGCAGCACGTGGGCACGCAGGCACGCGGCGGCAGCGAGGCGGCCGCCTTCAACGACAGCGTCGGCGTAGGCTCCTACCGCATCGACCTGCATCCCAGCACGGGCGGCGTCAACTACATCGACATTTCCAGCCTGCCTTTCCAGATACCGCTGGGCGCGCTGCTGCCGGTGCGCATGAACAACCTGTTGCCCGCCTGCAAAAACCTGGGCGTCACGCACATCACCAACGGCTGCTACCGCCTGCACCCGGTCGAGTGGAACATCGGCGAAGCCGCCGGCGCGCTGGCCGCATTCTGCCTGCGCCGCAACGCGGCGCCGCGCCAGGTGCGCGCGGATGCCGCACTGCTGGGCGACTTTCAGCGCCTGCTGATCGGGCAGGGAATCGAGCTGGCGTGGCCGAAGACGAGACCGTTGTGAATCTCATTGTTTCGGCCACCGCCAGCCTATGGACCCTGTGGCTGCGTTGTGTCGCCATTGCCCGGCAACCCTGCCAGCAGCGCGGATTGCGGCAGCGTTGAATCCACCGTAAACGTTTTGCCGGGCAGCGCGCGGGCAGCCGGCAGCGGGAACAGACCGAGATTGAGCGCCGGGCTGGGGCTGATCGACAGCGTGTACAGGGCCGGGTTGGAACCGCTCGCGTTATAGACAAAAACCAGGTATTGCAGCCCGGGGGTCATGATATTGCCGGTGGACCACTGCAGCGGCTGCCCGGCAATGATGCCGGTGGACGCGATGGTATTGACGTCCATCGACGACGAACTGGCGCAGTTATCGGCGACGATTTGATACACGATCAGGTTGCCGGACGACGGGTAATTCTGCAACTGGAAGTCGTACGAACTGGCCGTCGCCGTAAAGCGATACAGGTTGAATTGATCGGCTGGCTGGATCACCGTCGCCGGGGGCGTCAGCGGCTCCGCTGTGCACACGGTATGGTTGTTCAACTGGTAGCGCAGCATCGCCAGAGGCAGGTAGGTCCTGAACGGCGTGAAGACGCCGCTCACACTCGATAGACCGGTGATGAGGCCGCCCGGCGCGACGGCAGGCGATACCGTCGCCGTCAGGCGGATGGTCGATCCCACTGTCTGCGTCACAGAGCGCAGTGTGCTGGTCAATGCAGCGGTAAATGTGCCGTCGGCGCCGGTTGTTCCCCATGCCGGCGCGATGACGCACTGGCCCGCGCAGTTGACCGCCAGCGATACAGCCGCCCCGGCGCTGATCGCGTTGCCGTAGCGGTCGAACACATTCACCGCGATCAGGCTGCGGCTGATGCCGTCGGTGCGGATCAGCACCGGGCTGGCCTGCACGGTGAGTTGCGCGGGCGGGTCAGGCCGGACGGTGACATCTGCTGTGCCCGTCACGCCGCCTTGCGAGGCACGCACGGCCTGCGGGTGCGACCCCGCCTGTGTGCCGGCGCGCAACGTGGCGGTAGTCGTGCCGCTCAGGATGATCCGCCCTGCGGCGCTGTCGGCGCTCCACGAGAGCGCCAGCCCCGGCACCGCGTTCCCATAGACATCAGCCCCGCTGGCGGTGTAGTTCTGCGTCCCGCTGATAGCCAGCGAGGTCGTTGCCGGGTTGATTGTGATAGAAGCCAGTGTGCCGGCGACCGCGGTGATATCCGCCGAAGCTGTCAGCGCGCCGCTGTGCGCCATCACGGCGTCCGGGTAGATGCCGGCGGCGATGCCGGCCTGGAACAGCGCTGTGACCGGCCCGCTGGACACGATCGCGCCGGCCTGTGCGGGCGCTACCGTCCACGTGATATTGATGCCGGACACGGCGTTGCCAAAGCGGTCAAAGCCGCTGGCGGTGAACGGGGCAGTCGCGTTTACAGCGAGCGTGGCGGCGGTCGGCGTCACGGTGATGCGCGCCAGCGTCCCCGGCAGCACCGCGATGTCGGACGTATCGCTGATGCTCCCGTTGCGGGCGCGAATGGCTCCCGCATAAGCCCCGACCAGCGTCCCCGAGCGGAAGACAGCGGTAACGCCCGCGCTTGACTGGATGGCGCCGGCCAGCGTGGGCGAGACGCTCCACAGCACGCTGAAGCCGGGGATGTTGTTGCCGTAGACATCGCTGCCCACCGCCGTGAACAACTGCGTGGCGCTCACCGGCAGGCTGGCCGCCGACGGCGTGAGCACGATGCTCGCCAGCGCGCCCGGCGTCACATTCAGGTCGGCGGTTCCGATGACGATGCCCTGCGCCGCCTGCACCCCCTTACTGAAGTATTGGGCCAGCGTGCCGGCGCGCAGGAGCATGGTGAATGCCCCGCTCGATTGAATCGTCCCGCCTGTTGGCGGAAGCCACGTCACCGGCAGGTCGAGCGGGTTATTCGCCGCATCGACCACCGTGGCGGTGAAGAGCTGCTGCGCATTCACCGGGAGAGTCGCCACGCTCGGCGTGATGATGACCTGCGCGACAGCGCCCTCGCGCACGATGATATCCGCAGAGCCGACCACGCCGTTGACTGTGGCCTGTACGGCGTTGAAGTAAGTACCCGGCGTCGGGCCTGACATGAAGGAAGCCGTCAGCGGCCCGTAAGAGCTGATGGCGCCTGCGCCCGGCAGCGCCGACCACAACATCGACTGACCGGGCACGACATTGCTGTAGATGTCATAAGCCGTCGCGGTGAAGAGTTGCGACGTGCTGATCGGCAGGGACACCAGCAGCGGGTCAAGCGATATCCGGTACACCGGCCCGGCAACGACGGTGATGTCCGCCGTGGCGGTGATGCCGGCGCTGCTGGCGCGGATGGCCGCCGGATAGGTTCCGGGTACAGTGCCTGTGCGGAATTCGGCCGTCAACCAGCTCTGCGATGTAATCGTCCCGGCGGCGCTCGAGAAGCTCCAGTTGGGGCTGAGGGTCATGATCCAGTTGCCGTAACTGTCGTAGCCAAGCGCGGTGAAGGTCTGGGCGGTGTAGACGGGCAGCGTGGCCGCGTTCGGCGACAGCGTCAAACTCGCCAGCGCACCCGGCACGACGGTGAGATCGGCAGCGGCGGTGACGCCGTATGCCGTTGCCCGGATCGCGGCCGTGTACAACCCTGCAACCGTGCCGGCGCGCATGACCAGCGTCAGTGACTGGCTGGATACGATCCTGCCGGCGGCGACCGGCGCGATGCTCCAGGTCACACTCAGCGACGGCAGGGCATTGCCATATACATCCGTGCCGACCGCTGTGAAAACCTGCGTCGTGCTGACCACCACGGCAGGGGCGCCGGGTGTCAGCGTTATTGCATTGAGCGCCCCCGGCGCGACAACGATGTCCGCGGTGCCCATGACACCCGACG
>JAKALH010000261.1 GCA_021813225.1 Chloroflexota bacterium | reverse complement strand
AGTTATACCGCTTTTCGAGAAAAAACTCCCGGCACTTCGACCAGAGGGTGAAGTGCCGGGAGTCGCCGCCAATCAGGGTTGTCGGTTCGAGTCAATGCTTGAGCATAGCCGAAAGCTTGATTTCGACGCTGGCCAGCGCCTTCGAAACCGGGCAGCCCCTCTTGGCTTCCTCAGACTTCTCCAGGAACAACTTCTCAGCGACGCCGGGGACATCCGCTTCGCACTTCAACTCAATCAGGCTGATCGTCGGTCCATCGGTGAGGTGCACCGTAGCTGTGGTGTGGATACTCTTTGGCGCAAAACCCGCCCTGGTCAGAACTGCCGAAAGAAACATGGAATAACAGCCGGCATGCGCTGCGCCAATCAGTTCTTCCGGGTTCGTGCCTTCACCGCTTTCGAAGCGTGACGCATAAGTATATGGACCGTTATAGGCACCCTTGCCGATCTTCATCACACCTTTGCCCTCGCGCAGGTTGCCGGTCCAGGTTGCCTCAGATGTTCGAATAGCCATATTTACCTCTCTCTAAGTTAAGTTAACTGCCATGAATTCCTGGCATCTTTCGCAGCGGTTGAAACCGCGCGCGACGTAGTGCGAATCCAGCCTGCTTCAGTTGCTGCTCGAAGCGCGTTGATATCTTAGCGCACTCGCTGGAGGCTCCGACACCGTGTATCCAGAATGCCATATTGTCTCCCACAGATTCAGGAATCGTCTTCTTTCATCAATGTGACGGCAAGGATGGCGCACTGGCGATGGCGCGAGACGCGCCGGCTTGCGGCCGCATCTGAGCAGGAAACAGGTGGCGCGCCAGCAGCCAGAGTATCCCCACCAGTACTCCACCGGCCAGGAACGGCGCTGTCGACCCGAGCAACTGGAATACTGCACCGAACACCACAGGGGCCAGCGCATTCGCCGCGCTGACAAAGGCCGCGGACAGGCCCAGCATGCCCCCAATCTCATTGGGTTCGACACGTTTTGTAATCGCACTGTTCAGAGACGGCGAGAGCAGCCCGCCGCCCAGGGTGGCCGGCAACAATGCCACAGCCAGCCATACGAGGCCCAGCCAGCCAGTGTGCGCATCATCCGGCAACGGTATCTGTATGTTGCCGGCAGCAGCAGCTTCTCCATTGATATGGCCGGTCGATGTCAGTTCGGCAGCGACATGCTGGCGCGAATACCAGGGCACGGGCTGGCCCGGCGTCACGGCGATCAGGACTAAACCGGCTGCCAGTGCAGCCAGCCCCAGGTAGATGAGCCAGCGGTCGCCGTACTTTCGGCTCCATGGGCCGATCAGACCTCCCTGTACGATGGTGATAATGACGCCGAGGAAGACAAAGATCACCGAGTTACCCGCCGCGTTCAAACCCAGCCGGCTCAGGCTGAACATGGAAAACAGGTTCTCAAGACCGCCGAATGCAAACTGCTGCGCAAACATGAGTACCAGCAGAAAGCCCACTTGAGGATGCACGATTGCTTCGCGCATCGCGCCGAGGGAAACCTCTGCTTTGTGTTCGACATGACCGCGCCGTTCGGCCGGCAGTGTTTCCTTGAACCAGACAATAGTCAACAGGATCGAAGTCAGCGAAAAACCCGCTGCCACGAAGGCGGGGACATGGTAGTTATTGCCGCTGGCAGTCAATGCGGCAAAAGCAATCGCCGGTCCGATAGTGAACCCAAGCCCGAACGCAGCGCCGATCAGACCCAGGGCCTGCGTGCGATTCTTCTCGGTCGTGCTGTCCGAGATGGCCGCCTGCGCAGTCGCGATATTGGCACCCGACAATCCATCGATCATGCGCGCGACAAACAGGAACCACAACGAACCTGTCAGGCCCATCAGGGTAAACCCGGCCAGCGTGCCCAACTGGCTGACCAGTAAAACAGGTTTGCGCCCATAACGATCAGATAAGCGACCCAGCAGCGGCGCGCCGATAAACTGCATGACAGGATATGCCGCGCCAAGCAGCCCTACTGTCATTGCATTGGCGCCGAACTTTGCGGCATACAGGGGCAGCAACGGCAAAAGAATCGTCATACCCAGCAGGTCGACGAGTACGATCACAAAAACAGGCAGGATTCGCTTGAAATCCAGCTTGTCGCTGCTTAAGGCTCCATTCGGGTTCTCGATGGATACCCGCGTTTTACGATTCATACAACTGAAATCCTCTTTATAAACAATGCATCGAACGGCGATGTATCCTTACGCGATCCTGCTCCACGCGCCCAGCATGGCCACTCCGATGAAGACCAGCGCCAATGAGACTACAAAGGCGATCAGTGTGTTACGGAAACGCACCTGATCTGCGGCCTTTCGCCACATACTCGGTATGTGGGCGGCAATAACGGCCAGAATCATGACAAACGCATGTTCAAGTCCCTGGCGCGGGAAGCCCATAGATATCAGGTTCAACAAACCCAGCAAGACCTGGATATCCATCGACACGCTGAACGCCATCGCCAGCCGACTGTCGAGCCTGCTGAATGTGGAGCGCTGGATCAAGCCTGAAGCCAGTTTAACCAGTGCTATGACACCAACAATGACAACCACCCACCTGAACAGCCCGTGAACCAACAGCAATATATTCATCTTTCACCTTCCATTACTTACCTGATCCAGCCAGTTCAGTTCTGCCTTGAGGAAGTGAACCTGGTGCTCAATGATCAGTTGCGCACCGCCGTGATGTGGCGGTGCAGCCGTGACAGCCGCCAGTTGCCTCTCAACCTCACTACGGCGTTGCAGCAGCAACTGCGAAACCTCATCCCGCGGCAGCGAATCCGCGAACGCAAGCCCAATGTCACTGGCGAATTGCACGGTGGGGTAACTGCTCAGGTTCTCCCGCAGCAGGCGCTGGAACATCGCTTCACCATCCGGTGTAATGTGATACACACGCCTGGGCGGGCGATTCCCTTCCTGACCCTGCTCGAACGAGATCCAGCCATTCGCCGCCATTTTCTCCAGAATGAAGTAAGCAGTCGGCTTTTTCAGGTCAATACAACTTGACATCTGAGTGTCGATAAACTCAAGCAACTGGTATCCATGCATGCCCTGCTCACGCAGCAATCCCAGCAGCAGCAGTTCCCGCTCCACAGTAATGCCTCAATCTTGACTATACATACTTGATTAGTCATTATTGACTATTCAGAAATAGATTATAACTGCTCACAGGATACTGTCAAGAGGGTTTGTAGGCTGCAACGCTCGAATTATTCTTGCTTGGAGCGGAAACGTATAATGGATTCAGCACTCTAAATTCAGGAGTTATGCGATGTCTGACACAACCGTCGCTGGAACAGGAATTGGCACAACCGTTGTCACACAGATCGGAATTGTCGTGAAGAACATCGAGAAGACCGCGCGTGCATATGCGGATGTTTTCGGTGTGGAAGTGCCACCAGTGATCCTGACAGATTCCGTTGAAAAAGCACACACACAATATTACGATGAGCCTTCACCTGCGCAGGCAAAGCTGTGCTTCTTTCATTTTGGGCAGGTGGCCATCGAATTGATAGAACCTGTCGGCAGGCCGAGCACGTGGCATGATTTCCTCGATGCGCATGGCGACGGCGTACACCATATTGCTTTCCAGATCAAAGGGATGGACGAAAAACTTGCTTACCTTGCGGGTAAAGACATTCCGCTGATTCAGGGCGGTGACTATACCGGCGGGCGCTACGCCTATGCGGACGCGGAAGCCAGCCTCGGGGTCGCACTGGAGCTGCTCGAAAACTTCGACCGGTAACACGATCTTCAAGGCGCACTACGTTACCGCCGTAGCGCCGCCTGGATAATGCCGATGTCCGGTGTGTTATCTCCCGGACATCGGCATCCCAACTTTTATGCCTGCCTACAGTGCCATGACCCTGGCATGGAACTTGAGCGCATCCTGGATGTGCTCATCCCAATACGACCACTCATGCGCTCCCTCAAAGCGGTTGTAGGTATGAGGAATGCGGTTCTTCCGCAGCAGCGCATCGAAGCTCTGGTTATCTTCATACAGAAAATCGCTGCGTCCGCAATCGAAATAGATATGCGGGCGCACTTTCTCCGGGCAGGTCAACGCCAGTTCATACGGGTCATTGGCGGCACGGTTCAGATTGCTGAGGATGATCGGCCCTTCGGGAATATCAGCCGCTTTCTCTCCCCAGCGCATGAACCCGATCGCCGATGAATGCGCGGTGATCGACCCGAAAACGCGCGGGTGTTTGAGGCCAAGTTTCAGCGCGCCGAATCCGCCCATCGACAGCCCGCCAATCGCGCGGTCACGCGCCTGCCGCCGCGTCGGGAACAGTCCGTCGATAAAGGCCACCAGTTCCTTCGCCATATAGGAATCATAATTACCCAGGGGACTGTCGCAATACCAGTTGCGCCCGCCGTCGGGCATCACGATCAGGAAGGGGTATTGCTGCGCATAACGTTCAATTGACGTGCGGCGCGTCCAGATCGACTCGTCGTCGGACAGCCCATGCAGCAGGTAGAAGCTGGGATAGGGCGGCTTTGCTTCCTGATTGACGATCACCTTGACCTTTGTTGCTTTATCCAGGGCCTCGCTGCGGAATTCGATTGTCAGAACTGCCATTGTCAGTCTCCTCTTGTACGGCTGGAATGATGAAATCTTCGACAATCTCTTCAATCTGATTCGATTGTTTCATGACGGCGGTATAAGGCACATTGTCTTGCGCGGTTGTCACGACAACCAGCGCCAGCCTCGGAACGATGAAAATGAGCTGGCCGGCATAACCTGAGGCCACCCATGTCTCATAGCTCTGCAGCTTGCGCAACCACCATAAATAACCGTAGTTGCGATACGCTGGCCCCCAGAAGCCGGATGAGCGCAGCGCTACATGCGGCTTGATACACTCCCGCAGCCACGCCTCAGCGACGATACGCCCCTTCCCCACAGCGCCTATGTCGAGGATTAACTGGCCGAAGCGGAGCATGTCGCGCGGCCGCAGGTATAGATCGGATCCTCCAATGGAATAACCTTGCGGGTCGGCATCCCAGCGTGCAATCTGGACACCCAGTGCATCGAATAGATATCGCTTC